>JAZUBW010000051.1:0-6003 GCA_045638785.1 Faecousia sp. | reverse complement strand
TGACCCCCATGGGCAGCCGCTACCGCCTGGAGTTCAAGGTTCCCTCCCGCGGTCTGTTTGGCTACCGCAGCGAATTCCTCACCGATACCAAGGGCGAAGGCATCATGTCCTCCGTGCTGGACAGCTACGCACCCATGAAGGGCGAGATCGAGCGCCGTCTGGTGGGCAGCCTGATCGCTCACGAAAGTGGCGAAGCCGTGGCCTACGGCCTGGGCGCTGCCCAGGAGCGTGGCGCTCTGCTGATCGGCCCCGGCACCCAGGTTTACGCCGGCATGGTGGTCGGCATCTGCAGCCGCAATGAGGATATGACCGTCAACGTCTGCAAGCGCAAGCAGCTGACCAACATGCGTGCCTCCGGCTCCGACGATGCCATCCGCCTGGTGACCCCCCGGGTCATGAGCCTGGAGCAGTGCCTGGAATTCTTGGCAGACGACGAGCTGCTGGAATGCACCCCCAAGAGCCTGCGTATCCGTAAGCGTGAGCTGGATCACGGCATCCGTATGCGCGAGCTGATGAAGCGCAGAAACCAGGAATAAAATAAACAAAAGGGACGCATATGCGTCCCTTTTTTCTGTAAATTGGGATTTATCGCTCCGACAAGATGTCATTGCGAGGAGCCGAAGGCGACGTGGCAATCCCCCGGATAGAAGGGAAAACCATCGAAAAGTACCCGGAAAACCTAGGAGATTGCCACACCAGTGTGCGCACTGGTTCGCAATGACACTTCTTTTTTAGTGCGCCAAACAACCATTTATCCTTCTTATCCTGCGGGGGTGTAGTGATTTTCCATCAGCCAGGCCCAGGTATGCTGGGCCTTTTCGGTGACGACGAACTCCCGGTAGGCGTGTTCGCCGTTTTCCATGCGATGTTCATAGTAGATCCAAGCCTGGGCACCGCTCCATTTTTCCATATCTACCGTGCCGGCTTCGATGTCCTTGCGCAGAGCCTCCAGCAGCGCAGCCCGCTGCTCCAGCGGGATGGGATCCCCATCGAGCTGCACATTTCCCATGCCGGCCAGGAATTCGCCCCAATGGCCGTAGCCCATCAGCAGCTCCGGACTTTTCAGCAGCGCCAGGGTCTTTTCCGCCCGGTCGGTGATGTGCAGGAAGCGATGCAGGGACTGATCTCCGTTTCGGATTTCATATTCCACATAGCTCTCGCCGTACTTCTCCGGGTCAATGGCTCCGTTCATCACATCCCCAACCAGGGCCTCCAGCATTTTTTCATACAGCGCCGGGGGTACCGGGCCCTTGTCGCAGTAGAAATAGGTGATCTGCTTTGCCGCGGTTGCCGCCTCGGTAAAGCCCAGCACCGTATCGGACTTGTAGAGATAGGAGCGGATGATCTCGTAATTGGGGCCGCTGGCGGGAGCCATGTAGCTGCGGATCACCTTGCGACCGGAGCGGAGGGTATAGACCAGGGTCACCCGGTGTCTGTTTTTGCCGGGGGGCGTTGTTTCATCCAGGTGGTCCAGGATGTCCTCATGGGCCTCGATGATGCGGTCGATGTCCGCCGGGTCCTCCAGGGTGGCGCTGAGGCGATTGCCATAGCCGCCGTTTTCGAAAACATCATACTGGCTGCTGTTGCTGACCTGGACGGATTGGACCTGCTGCACCTTCGGCGTCCAGCTTTCGATGCCCAGCCAGTCAAAGGCTATGGCGCAGACGCTGAGGGCCACGGCGATGACCATGATGCCAAAGCCCAGGAAGGTACCCTTGCGGAAGACCTTGACCCGGCGCTCCAGCAGCATCAGGCTGCCGAAGAAGCCCACCAGCAGGCCCACAAAGACCCACAGCAGCAGACCGCCCAACAGCTTGCCGGCCAGGGCAAAGACCAGGGTGACGCAGAGGGTGAGAATAATGCAGAAGGCCATCTTCAGCTTGGGGAAGGCCACGAAATCGCCGGCGCATTCCAGGTGACGCTTGCGATACAACCAGAAGGCACCGCCCATTGCCCCCAGGCCCAGAATGCCCAAAATGGCGGTGTAGCCCCAGCCGGTGCCAAGGCCCTGGTATTGGAAGAAGTTATCGTTGATGCCGTTGACAACCCGGTTTTCCCGTTCGAACAGGAAGAAATCGAAGTTAAACAGCTCCACCACCGGGCTGAAGCGGGTGAAGGCATCGGTGTTGACAACCACGCCCTCCAGCATGGGGGCATAGATCACATTAACGGAGAAGTACAGCAGCATGGCCACGAAATTAAACACAGCATAGACCGCCAGCATGGCAAATCGGTTGCCGGTGAGCATGGCGCTCAGCGCCGCAATGCCAAAGAAGAACAGGAACTGCAGGGTCACTGCCAGCAGCCAGTACAAACCTAAGAACCAGTATGCCTCCAGCTGCACCATCAGATACAAAGCCGCCAGCACATTGGGAACCAGGCTAAACAGCAGGCCGGAGACCAGATGGGTCAGCAGCCAACTTTCCCGGCGGTAGGGCATGGCGTGCAAACTGTAGCACATTTTGGTATTGAACAGGTCGCCAAACAGCAGCATGCCGATGATCAGGGCATAGCCCAGATTCACCACGCCGAAGGCCGGCAGCATAGGAGTCAGGGTATATTTGGCAAAGTAGCTGTAATCGGCATAGCCATCGGCCAGCATCACCAGCAGCATGCCGATGATATACAGGGCCCAAACCGGCGCAAACCGGAAAATATCCTTTTTCAGGGCGATAGGCTTAAAGAACGATGTTCTTGACTTCATAGTTCACACCTCCCAGCTCGTAGATAAAGATTTCTTCCAGGGACAGGGGCAGCACATCGAAATAGACGGGATTTGCCGACTGGGTTTTGGCGATGATCTCCTCGGTTCCGCCCCGGACCACCAGGGTTTTGAGGCGGCCGGAATTGCTCTCGTGGAGAATTTCCAGGCCCTGGGGCACCTCGCCCACGATCTGCAGCTTGCAGGTAGCGCCCTGCATGTCGGCCAGGGACCGCTCCAGCAGCATCTTGCCGTGATCCATAATGCCCACATGGTCGCAGACATCCTCCAGCTCCCGCAGATTGTGGGAAGAAATGAGGACGGTGGTCTCATACTGGGCCACATCGGAGAGGATCATGCTCCAAACCTGCCGGCGCATGACCGGGTCCAGGCCGTCCACCGGCTCGTCCAGGATCATCACATCCGGGCGGCAGGCGATGGCCAGCTGGAAGGCAGCCTGCTTCTGCATGCCCTTGGAAAAACGGCGGATGGGGCCCTTTTTCGGCAGCTGGAACACCTCGTGGAGGCGGTTAAACAACGCATCGTCAAACATGGGATACATGCCCTTGTAGTACTTGCGCATCTCCTCCAGCGTGGCGGAGGGGAAGAAGAAAATATCGTCGGGGATGTGGCCGATGCGGGCCTTCAGGTCGTCATTTTCGTAAATGGGCTTGCCTTCCATGAGGATTTCGCCGGCATCCGGGCGGTAAACACCGGTGAGGTGGCGGATGGCGGTGGATTTGCCGGCGCCGTTGGGACCCACCAGGCCGTAGACCGCACCCTTGGGGACGGTCAGGGACAGGTCATCCAGGGCCCTGAATGTGCCGAAAGTCTTGGTGACAGATTTCATTTCAAGCATGGTTCATTCCTCCTTGGTCAGTAGTCGGGCCAGGTCCTCCCGGCGGACGCCGGTGGCCTCCAGGGCAGCGACGATGCGGTCGAATTCCGCCAAAAGTGCCTGCCGATCGGTATCCTTGGCCGGGGTGCGGTCGCTGACGAAGCAGCCCTTGCCCGGCACGGTGACGATCCAGCCGCCGGATTCCAGTTCCCGATAGGCCCGCTGGATGGTGTTGGGGTTGATGGTCAGCTGCAGCGCCAGTTCACGGACCGACGGCAGCTTCTCTCCGGCCTGCAGAATGCCGGCCTGGATCTGGTCCCGGAAGCCATCGATGATCTGCGTGTAGATCGGCCGGGCATCCCGGTAATCCAAATGTACCATAGCGTTCCCTCCTTGTGTATGAAGTGTATTAAGTGTACTAGTACAGTTAGAGTACACCATCTTTTTCCTTTTGTCAAGAGCCTTCGAATAAAAAATTGTCGCCCCTTTGGGACGACAGCGGCGTAGCCGCCCTACCTTCTCCCGGGGAGAAGGTGGCCGAGCAAAGCGAGGTCGGAAGAGGAACGGCGATCGGTTAAGCACAGGAAAAAGCCTGTTACCACGCAATTATCCAAGATTACTGCCCGCATTCCTCTTCAGTCATAAAATGCCTTCACGCATTTTATGACAGCTTCCCCCCGGGGGAAGCGATTGCGGCTATGCCGCAAATAATGTAAACAACAATTTAACGCAACATAAAAAACGTGCGCTCCCGTGGGGGCCACGGGAGCGTAGGTTATGAAATTGCTTGGGGCTTATTCGTGTTCCATGCGCCAGCGGATGCAGCGGTTCAAATAGTCCACATACTCCCGATCCTTACACATTTCCTTGCCCTCCACGTCGGAAACCTTGGCCACCGGCCAGGAATTGCAGTAAGTGGGCTTCATGACGATGTTCAGCGCCGGCACATGAGTATCGTTACTAAGGTAAGTGCCGATGCCGAATGCCACCATGGTGCGGTCCCGGTAGGTATCGAACAGCCGGTCTGCCTTCTCGAAATTCAGGCTGTCGCTGAAAAGCAGCGTCTTGGTCTTGGGGTCGATCTCCAGCTTTTCATAGTGGGCGATCATCTTATCGGCCCACTTGTAGGGGTCGCCGCTGTCATGACGGACGCCGCTGAAGAGGGTGCTGAAGGTCAGATTGAAGTCCCGCAGGAAGCACTCGGTGGTGATGGTGTCGGTGAGCGCCGTACCGTTGAGGATGCCGTACTCCGTCACCCAGGCATCCAGGGCAAACCAGTTGGAATAGGCAATATTGTGCTTATGATTGCCCTGGCCCACGCACATGGTAAACTCATGGGCCTGGGTGCCCACAGGCACGATGCCGTACTTCTTGGCCAGGTACACATTGGAGGTACCCACGCAGCGGGACCACAGCCGCTCGTCCTTATGGAACTTGGGGTTGGCCTCCACCAGCTTGCGGACGGCCATATCCTGGGCCTCGGCCGACAGGCGCCGGCGCAGACCGAATTCGCTGAAATTGCCGATGTGGTACTTGCCGGAGATCAGCCAGCCGATCTTCTCGTCCAGCTTTTTCTCGAAGGTCTGCAGCAGCTCGTCATAGTTGTGCTGCATCCGGAAATAGACCTCATTGACGATGGCCAGCACAGGAATTTCGTACATGGAGCTGCACAGCCAGGAGCCCCGGGCATCGATGGCCAGGCCGCAGGGGTCCTCGGTGGTGATGGTGAAGTCCTCGTACCGGGGCTGCCAGACCCGCAAAAAGTCCACATAGCTGCCCTTGATCCAACGGATGGAGTCGATGTACTGCAGTTCCTCCTCCGTAAAGCGCAGGCTGCAGTAGGCACGGATCTGGTCCTTGATCTCCTGGACCATATCCGGGGTGAAGAACACATCCTTGTTGCGGCACTTGAAGGTCCAGGTGGTTTTGTAGCCGCTGAACTGGTGATAGATGCACTGGCCCATGCTGAGCTTGTACATGTCGATTTCCAAGAGGCTGGTGATGATCGGTTTGAGTTTCATAGGCACATCTCCCGTTTTCTGTTGTTTTCAGAGGATAACAGGGCTTTCTACTGCTTTCATTCTACCAATGGGCTATGGGAAAGTCAATACAGAAAATAGGGCCCCACAAAGCCTTCCCCTGCGGAAAGGTGGCCCGAAGGGCCGGATGAGGGAAATAATGGATGCACTGATTATACCTGTGCGGTCCGATCTTGCAGACATATCTGCCCTCATCAGTCAAAAATCAAAGATTTTTGACAGCTTGCGCTCTGGGGAGCGCCTGGTCGACGGCTCTGACAGTCCACCGGACTGTCATTCACTACCGTCGACTGCGCTTCGCTTACCCAGGAGAAGCCTTTGTGACTGCCGAAAATGAAGCAAAAGCGGCTGTGGCGGGTGGCACAGGCGCGTGGCTTTTATTTGAGGAAAGGAGGATTATCTCTTTTCCAAAATTATTGTTCTAA
>JAZUBW010000050.1:0-4148 GCA_045638785.1 Faecousia sp. | reverse complement strand
ATATCGGGCTCGGACTCCTTATCCAGGCCGATGACCTTGGCGTAGCAGCCACCCTCGAAGTTAAACACGCCGTTGTCATCCCAGCCGTGCTCGTCATCGCCGATCAGCAGGCGCTTGGGGTCGGTGGACAGGGTGGTCTTGCCGGTGCCGGACAGGCCGAAGAACAGAGCGGTATTCTCGCCGTTCATGTCGGTGTTGGCGGAGCAGTGCATGGAAGCGATGCCCTTCAGAGGCAGGTAGTAGTTCATCATGGAGAACATACCCTTCTTCATCTCGCCGCCGTACCAGGTGTTCAGGATGACCTGCTCACGGGAGGTGATGTTGAAGGCAACGGAGGTGCTGGAGTTCAGACCCAGCTCCTTGAAGTTTTCAACGGAAGCCAGGGAAGCGTTGTAGACCACGAAGTCGGGCTTGAAGTTTGCCAGCTCTTCCTCAGAGGGAACGATAAACATGTTCTTGACAAAGTGAGCCTGCCATGCCACTTCCATAACGAAGCGGACATTCATGCGGGTGTCAGCATTGGCGCCGCAGAAAGCGTCCACAACATACAGCTTCTTGCCGGACAGCTCCTTCATGGCCAGATCCTTGACGGTGGCCCAAACGGCTTCGCTCATGGGGTGGTTGTCATTGGGGAATTCCTTGTTGTCCCACCAAACGGTGTTCTTGGAATTTTCGTCCATGACGATGTACTTATCTTTGGGGCTGCGGCCGGTGTAAACGCCGGTCATGACGTTGACAGTGTCCAGCTCCGTCAGCTGGCCCTTTTCAAAGCCGGTGAGAGCGGGGTCCATTTCGGCTTCAAACAGAGCCTCGTAGGAGGGGTTGTGGATGATCTCGGTGGTGCCGGTGATGCCGTATTTGGTCAGGTCAAGCATTTTCATTACCTCATTTTCCGGGTTCTCACAGAACCCCATTTTATGGATAATACTATCATACACTTTATAAAAGGAAAAATCAACCGCTTTTCTAATTTTCGTTTATGGCTCCGTTTTTTTCGTAGGGGAGGGTCAAGACCCTCCCCTACGCAATAGTACGATAAATGCCATTTTATTTTATTGGGGGTTTACAAGTTGGAAAATCCGGCCGCGGTGGGCAGGAACCAACGGCCTGCCAAACGGAAAATGGGCAAATTTGTTCCGATTTTCTTGTGATTTTACCAAATTCGTCCTTGCAATTTTGGTAATTTGTGCTATGATGTAAGTGGTGGAGAATGGGATTTTGTCCATGCTCTGCTACATGATCTTAATTTCCGGGGAAAACCCGACAACAAATTACTTTACGGAGGTAATCTACATAATGGCAAAAAAAGTTCAGTTTGTAGAGACTGTTCTGCGTGACGCAAACCAGTCCCTCATCGCAACCCGTCTGCCCTTTGAAAAGTTTGAACCCATGCTGGAGACCATTGATAAGGCCGGCTACTACGCCATCGAGTGCTGGGGCGGTGCCACCTTTGACGTGTGCCTGCGCTATCTGAACGAAGATCCCTGGGAGCGTCTGCGCAAGATCCGCGCTGCCGTCAAGGGCACCAAGCTGCAGATGCTGCTGCGTGGTCAGAACGTGCTGGGCTACTCCCACTATCCCGACGATTTCGTCAAGCTGTTCGTCAAGAAGGCTGTTGAAAACGGCATCGACGTCATCCGTGTCTTCGACGCTCTCAACGACGTCAACAACCTGAAGGTGGCCATGGAGGCAGCCGTTTACGCCGGTGCCATCGCTTCCGGTACCATTTCCTACACCACCTCCCCTGTCCACACCCACAAGAAGTATGTGGAGATGGTCAACGACCTGAAGTCCATGGGCGCTTCCACCATCTGCATCAAGGATATGGCCGGCATCATGGGCCCCCAGGAGGCTTACGACCTGGTTTCCGCCATCAAGGATGCCCATCCTGACCTGCCCATCGACCTGCACACCCATTCCACCACCGGTCTGGCCTTCATGACCTACCTGAAGGCTGTGGAAGCCGGCTGTGACATCATCGACACCGCCATTTCCCCCATGTCCGGCGGTACTTCCCAGCCTGCCACCGAAACCCTGGCTTACGCTCTGCGTCAGCTGGGCTACCAGGTGGATCTGGACGATGCCTGCCTGACCGCTATGGCTGACCACTTCAAGGTGGTCCGTGACGAGTTTGTGGCTGACGGCACCCTGATGCCCAAGGCTATGGCCACCGACACCCAGTGCCTGACCTACCAGGTCCCCGGCGGCATGCTGTCCAACCTGCTGAGCCAGCTCAAGCAGATGAATGCCCTGGATAAGTTCGAAGAGGCTCTGGCCGAGACCCCCAAGGTCCGTGCCGATATGGGCTATCCTCCCCTGGTTACCCCCACCTCCCAGATGGTCGGCGTCCAGGCTGTCCGTAATGTCATCGACGGCCAGCGCTACAAGACCGTTTCCAAGGAAATCAAGGCCTACTGCCGTGGTGAGTACGGCCGTACTCCCGCTCCCATCGATGCTGATATCCAGAAGATGATCCTGGGCGATGAGCAGCCCCTGATGGGCCGCTATGCCGATTCTCTGGCGCCCATCGTGGAGCCCACCCGTCAGAAGCTGGAAGGCATCGCCAAGTCCGACGAGGATGTGCTGTCCTATATTGCTTTCCCCAACCTGGCCGAGAAGTTCTTCGAGGAGCGTAAGGCAAGAGAAGAGAACTGTGTCACCTACACCATCACCGAAGCATAAGGAGGCAATGTTATGATGATTCTTGCATCCACCGGCCTGTCTGAGATCGGCGTTCTGGACGCCGGCATCGTGGCCCTGCTGGGTTATGCCATGGTGTTCTTCGGCCTGATTCTGCTGATGGGCGTTGTGGTGGTGATGGGCCGGATCTTCATCGCCCTGGACCGTAAGGCTGCTGCCAAGGCTGCCGCTAAGCTGGCTGTTATGCCCGCTCCCGCCGCGGAGGAGCTGCCCCAGCCCACCGCCCCCGGTTCTGCCGGCGGTGTCAAGCTGCACGATGTGGATCCCAAGACCGCTGCCATGCTGATGGCCATTGTGGCAGACAAGCTGAATAAGCCCCTGAACGAACTGCGTTTTATTTCCATCAAGGAGGTCAAGTAACCAATGAAGTATAAGGTAACTTTGAACGGCCGCGTTTATGAGGTCGAGGTTGAGGCCGGCAAGGCAATGCTGCTGGCTGAGTATGAAGCTGTTGCTCCCGCTGCCCCTGCCGCAGCTGCCCCTGCCGCAGCAGCCCCTGCTGCCGCAGCTCCCGCAGCCGCTGCCCCTGCTGCCGCCGCCATTACCGGCGCTGGCGAGGTTGTGAAGGCTCCCATGCCCGGCACCATTCTGAAGGTCAATGTTTCCCAGGGCCAGGCCGTTAAGAGCGGTACTGTTCTGTGCGTGCTGGAGGCCATGAAGATGGAGAATGAAATCCTGGCTCCCAAGGATGGCACCGTCACCCAGGTGGCTGTCTCCAAGGGTGCTTCTGTGGACACCGGCGCTCCCCTGGTCGTCATCGGCTAAGGAGGAAACGGCATGATCAATATTGGTGAAATCCTGCTGAATCTGTGGGAAAGCTCCGGTTTCTCCCGGATCTTCTCCGGATTCATGGGTGATATGACCTGGCAGAATGTGGTGATGCTGGCCATTGGCTGCTTCCTGCTGTATTTGGCCATTGGTAAGAAGTTCGAGCCCCTGCTGCTGACCGGTATTGCCTTCGGCTGCATCCTGACCAATCTGCCTGGTGCCGGCCTCTATAACCAGTATCTGTGGGATAATTTCATGAACGCAGAACATGCGGCATACCATTCCTACGGTACCGTCCTCAGCAACGGCGGCCTGCTGGACTTCTTCTACATCGGTGTTAAGACCAGTATTTACCCCTGCCTGATCTTCATCGGCGTGGGCGCCATGACCGACTTTGGCCCCCTGCTTTCTAATCCCAAGAGCCTGCTGCTGGGCGCTGCTGCACAGCTGGGTGTGTTCCTGGCTTTCTTCGCTGCCCGTGCCACCGGTGCTTTTGACGCCCTGGAAGCTGCAGCCATCGGCATCATCGGCGGTGCCGACGGCCCCACCGCCATTTTCCTGACCTCCAAGCTGGCCCCCCATCTGCTGGGTCCCATCGCTGTGGCGGCTTATTCCTACATGGCGCTGATCCCCTTCATCCAGCCCCCCCTCATCAAGCTGCTGACCCCAAGTCGGGGGCC
>JAZUBW010000049.1:0-3296 GCA_045638785.1 Faecousia sp. | reverse complement strand
CCCGGTCGATGAGCCAGTTTGCCATCTCCAGGGAGCCGGAATAGCAGTGGAACACGCCCTTGACCTGGGGAAATTCCGACACGATGGCCATGCCGTCGGCATGGGCATCCCGCTCGTGAACGATGGCCGGAAGCCCCAGCTCGGCAGCCAGGGCCATCTGCATCCGGAAAGCCCGCTGCTGGATATCACGGGGAATGTCCTCGTAATGATAGTCCAGACCGATCTCGCCGATGGCCTTGATCTTAGGGTTTTGTTTGCATAACATCCGATATTCTTCGATGACTGCATCATTTACCTCGTCACAGGCATCGGGATGGGAACCCACGGCGCCGTAGAGCCAATCGTACTGCTTGGTCAGCCGGTCCACATTCCGGGAGGATTCCAGGCTGCAGCCGGGATTCATCACAAGGGAAATACCGCTTTCAGCCAAAGATGCCATCAGCTCCTGGCGATCCGCATCAAATGCCCGGTCATCCATGTGGGCATGGGTGTCAAATAACATAAAATTCCTCCTTGGAATGCGAAATGGTTGTTTATAGCGCCGAAGGCGCGTACCTTCCCCCGGGGGAAGCGAATGCGGCTTCGCCGCAAAACAACAATTTACTTTAATAAACCACTGCCACCAGGCAGCCGTCGATTTCGGTGATGCGTTCATCCTGCAATTTGAAATCCGTGTGCCGGGGGTGCCAGCCGATGCCTTCGCCGCTGCATTTGGCGGTGGCCTCCTTCAGCACCCAGAACCGCAGTAGGGTATCCCGGGGATCCTTGCTGGCCTCAAATTGCCGCAGTTCTCCCTCCGACAGGATCTTCGGGGCCAGGGCCAGGTTGATCCCTCGATCCATTTCCTCGGCATCAATGCCCACCGGCCGGTCCGCCAGCACGCAAAAGGCGTGGTTTTTGCTGTGGGAAATGGAAAAATGCCAGCTTCCAGTGGAAAAATAAGGTTTTCCCCGGTCTGTGGTCAAAATTTCGGGCATGGGGCCGCCCACATGGGCCTCGTAAAGCTGCCGCAGCAGCTGACGCCCTGCGTCATGGCCGCTTTGACCCGTCAAGACCTGCCAGTTCAAAAAAATATTTGCCATAGGACTCCTTTTGACTTACATGAGATCTTTGCCTGCGAACTGCTTGCTCAGGGGTCCCACCAGGAGACCAGCGATAACCAGGGCAATCACCATGTTGGGAACCATGTAAGCGCCGTTGTAGACCAGAGAATAAATGTGGGGGTTGGTGAACACGCCGAAAAATTCCAGACCCTCAATGCCGGTGGGCTCGATGATCTTGTACAGCGTGATGCCACTAAGGTGGTGCACAGCGAACCGGCCCAGACAACCTAAGGCAATGCAGGGGAAAATGCCCCAACGCTTACCCCGGAAAAAGCCGCCGAGAGCCAGCGCCGAGTAGGCCACCAGGTAGTCAAGCAGGATCGACTGCCAGCCCCAGGCATAGCCTTTGCCCAGCAGCATATCCAGGGTGCCGTAGGCAAAGCAGACCAGCAGGCCCTTGCCGAAGCCCCAGCGGTGGACATACAGCAGCAGCGGGAACATGGCCAGCGTAATGCTGCCACCCTGGGGCAGACTGGCGAAAATGATGCCTGACAGGTAGTTGAGCACCACCGCCAGAGCCAGCAGGATGGCGCCTTCCGTCAGCGCCCGGATGCGAAGATGATGTTTGCTTGCGTGGTTTGACATAGAGATACCTCCCCAAAAAGTAGCTGGCTCGTGGAAAGAGATTGCCAGGTGGACAGCGAGAGATTTTTCTTCAAGGCAAGCAACAAAGTTGCGGAAATACTTGGTGTATTTCAAAACTTTGGCTGTGCGGCATTGGAGGAAAAGATCCGTTGTCGGTGGCAAGATTTTTCAAGAGTCAGCAAAAATAAATGATCGCATTGCAAACCCGTCTAGGTGCAATGCGACACGAAAGGTATCCCATCTATGCATCTTTCCCTCCGACGGTACTGGCCGTATCAGGTTCACGGGTCAGGGCTGCAGCCCTATCTCAGCCGGTCATCCGGCACCCCGAAGATCAGTTTGTTTTGCGATAGGATTATTATATAGTAAACCACCCGGAATTGTCAAGTCAGATAAATTGTTGTTTACACAATTAGCGGCGAAGCCGCAATCGCTTCCCCCGGGGGGAAGCTGTCATAAAAATCCCAAAAGGGTTTTTTATGGCTGAAGAGGAATGCGGGCGGCAATCTTGGATAATTGCGCTGTAACAGGCCTGTTCCTGTGTTTCAAATATCGCCGTTCCTCTTCCGACCTCGCTTTGCTCGGCCACCTTCCCCCCGGGGGAAGGTACGCGCCTTCGGCGCTATAAACAACCATTTACCGCAGCAGTTGCTCTGCGTTGAGGTAAATATCGTCCTTTTTCAGCTTTTCCCAGGAAAATTGGGTGGCCAATTCTGGGGCGGAAATGGGCTGGTATCGATCCAGCAGACCCGCCGTATGGGCCAAACTGCCGATCAGCTCCTCCGGTTTCAGGTGCAGCCGCAGCTGTCCCAAGTCCAAATCCTTGTCCCGCTTGCTGAGGCGGCGGCCGTCGGGGGCCAGCAGCAGAGGCACATGGCCGTAGCTGGGATGGGCAAAGCTGAACAATTCCTGCAGGTACATCTGCCGTGGTGCAGAACTGAGCAAATCCACACCCCGCACCACTTCCGTGACCCCGGCTTCCCCGTCGTCCACGGTGACGGCCAACTGGTACACATAGACCCCGTCGGCCCTTCGCACCACAAAATCGCCGCAATCGGTGGCAAGATTTTCCTTATACGGGCCCTGCAGCAGGTCGGTAAATTCCCAATTGGTCTCCGGCACCCGGACCCGCCAGCTGTGGGGCTTTTGGGGTCGGTCCGTCAGATCCCGGCAGGTGCCTGGGTAAACATAGGTGCCGTCGGCCCGGTGTGGGGCGTTGACGCTGTGCAGCTGGCTGCGGGTGCAGAAGCAGGGGTACAGCAGCTTCATGTCCATGAGTTTTTCAAAATAGCGGTCGTAAACAGGGCTTCGCCGGCTCTGGGGATCCTGTTCGGAGTCCCAGGTAAGCCCTAACCAGCGCAGGTCATCCCGCAAAACGGCAGCAAATTCGTCGCTGGTGCGTTGCGTATCCAGGTCTTCCATCCGCAGCAGAATGTGACCGTTCCGGGATTTCACCGACAGCCAGGCGATCAGAAAGGAAAAAACATTGCCCAGGTGCATCCGCCCGGACGGTGTGGGCGCAAACCGGCCCACCGGTGGCATATCCATACGCCCACCTCCTTTTAGGGCTATTCTACCCCATATGGGGGAAATTGTAAAGGTAAATTG
>JAZUBW010000048.1:0-3229 GCA_045638785.1 Faecousia sp. | reverse complement strand
GCCAAAGTGGATGGCCTTTTCCCGATTTGCCAACCAGGCTGCATCAAATTTTTCTTCCATAATTATACCTCATGCCGGTGCGATAAATTGTTGTTTATCTTTAGAAAACAAAGAGCGCTGTCATCTCGACCAAGCGAAGCGCGTGGAGAGATCTGCGCACCGAATATCTGTTGTGCAGCCGGTAAATGCGTAGATCCCTCGACTCCCGCTGGTCGCTCGGGATGACAACATTTTTGAAGCTTTGAAAGTGTAAACAACAATTTACAGCAGCAGGCCCAGCAGTTTTTCGTCGGTGAGGGCAGGGCTGGTATAGGCGCCGTCCAGGATGGCCTCCACATTGTCGATGTTGTTTTCAATCTCCTTGGCGTAGAGCTGGGCCGTCTGCACCAGGTCGCCGCCCAGGTGACGCACCAGCAGGCAGGAGGCCACGATCATCTTCACCCGACCCACCAGGTCAAAATCGGAAATAGCCTGGAGCCAGTACCGCTCCACGCCGTACCGGGCCAGGATCCGCAGCCGATCATCCCAGGCTACCTCCCCCTGGGGTGCTGCCAGCCGCTGCCGCCAAGCATCGGTCAAAATCTCCAAATCGGCATAAAAAGCCAAGATATCCGCCATGTTTCCCGGTTTTGCCACGGTTTTGCCGAATGCCAGTTCGGCATCCGGGTCAAATTCTGCCGGTTCTCCGCCGTCCAGCTCGTCCTGGGCCCGGTAGCCGTAAAGCAGAGCCAGGGCCAATGTCTCCGGGACGGAATGGGTTGTATCCGCCAGGATGGTTAACATAACTTCTCGTGTCCGCAGCAGGATCTCCATATCAGCATCATCGTACTCCGGTTCTTCGCCCCCGGGCGCGTCCTGCTGGGTCCAACCATCCGGCTCCGAGAAGATCATCCGGGCCGCCTCGGGGCAGCTCAGCTCCAGCTGGCATTCCACAAAATCGCCGTAATCGTGGTGCAACCGGGGAAAATCCCGGCAGGTCTGGCAGAGGGCATCGTGGCCCTGCTCCGCCTGGATGCGGCAGAGGCCGTCGGTGCGCCACATGGGACAGCGGCCCTGTGTGATGGCAAAGGTCCAATCGCCGTCGGCATCCCGGTGCAGGTGGCTGCGGATGTCATCGCCCAAAGGCCCGGGCATGGCCAGATAGGTTGCGGCGGTGTCCTCGTCCACCAGCACATCCCACTCCTTGCAGCAGCTGTCGGGACATTCCGCCGCAATGCAGCGGAAACGGTCAAAATATTCCGTTTTTCGAAGCTTCATAGGTTCACTTCCTTGTGATGATTTCAGTTAATCGAGACGTGACGAGGATCATTCGTAGAGCAGCTGCAGTTTTCAATGATTCAATACAAATTCCTTGGTTCTCGGATTCAGACAGAGGTACAGCATGGGCAGCGCTGACAGCAGGCTGCCGACGGTAAAGACCAGGTACAGCGGAAAAATATCTCCCAAAACGCCGTAGATCACCGCTGACAACGCCGTACCGCCCACGGAGGCGGCCTGGAAGAAGCCCAGGATGGCACCCCGGTTCTCCTCCGGCAGGGCCAGCATGAAAGAAGCGTTGAAGACGGTATTGCCGGCCACATTGGTCACCGCCGCAAAAAATGCCCAGATGCACAGGGGCACAAATCGAACAGAATGGTACGCCAAAATCATAAAGGCTGCCGAGGTGCAGAAGCCCACGGTCATGATCCCGTACCGGGCCCTGGGTCCGAATTGGATGGCACCCAGCCCCACCACGCACAGCAGCGATGCCGCCGTCCAAACCGTCATCAGATAACCATACTGGTCCACCCCAAAGCCCTTTTCCAGGACAAAGGGCAGCAGCAGCGAAAAAGGACCGGCACCCAGCAGGTTAATGATCAGGGCGCAGGGCACGAACAGCTGCAAATAGCGGTCGGAAAATGTGGTCTTGACGGCAATGCCGGTGTCCCGCAGGACGCCCCGGACGCTAACCGGGTCTCCCTGTTGGGCGGTTTTCGGCACGCGGATGAACAGCTCCGAGGCTGCGGAATAGAGATTGCTGAGGCCGTTAATCATCACGATCAGCGGCACGCCAAAGAAAGCCACCATGGCACCGCTGAAAGCCGAGCCCACCAGATTCAGCAGGCTCGTGGTGCCGGAATAAATGGAGCGGCCCTGGACCATATGGTCATGGGGAATAATGTCGATCATGAGGGTACTGACCGCCGGGTTGTAGAATACATTGCCGAAAGCGGCGATGAAGGCCACCAACAGCACGCCGGGCACACGCAGGCTGTTGCAATAGGCCAGGATGCCCATCGTCAGCATCAGCAGGCCCTGTAGCACATCTACACCCACGATGATCCATTTTCGGTTGCATTTGTCCACGATGCTGCCGCAAAACGGTGACAGAATCATGGTCACGAACATGGAAATGGCAGACATAACGCCCATCAGTGCGCTGGAGCCGGTCCTTTCATAGACCCAGTAGCCGATGGCAACGCCATACATCAGGTCGCCCAAGGCGCTGACCACATTGCCCTGCAGCAGCAGGATAAAATCCTTGTTCCAAAGCTTTTGGGCCACGGTTTCACCTCATTTCTTTGCCGCCATTATACCATAGCATCCGCTGACCCGTCAATGTAGAATTCGTTGACCGCCCCGCAACCAGCCACCCAACCACCGGTTGAAATCTAAGATCAACCATAAAGTGAGAAAAGTTCTTTTCCGCGCCATGATGAAAAATGGTAGGGCGGGGTTAGACAGCGCCGATGCAGTTTCGATACAGAATTGGTTGTTTTTCCCTACGAGACCAGCCTTTTGAGTCCCTTCCGAGCCAAAAATAAAAGGGAGGCGAAAGCCTCTGTGCAGCATTTTATTATAGAAGAAAGCCAACACCCCTAACGGGATGCCATCTTTCTTCTATGGACTCTCCCACGGGCTAAAAAGTGTCCACCGGACACTTTTTGCACCAGTTTGCCCGCTGGTGCCGCCCTTTCGAGTCCACCCTTTCCGGTGTACCAAAAAAGAGGAGGCACATTGTGCCTCCTCGTGGGGCTTGCTGTGTTCAGGATGGATGTATGCCACCAGGCGTACCGCCTGCCGTCATCCATCCATGGACTCTCCCACGGGCTAAAAAGTGTCCACTGGACACTTTTTACACCAGTGTGCCTACTGGTGCCGCCCTTTCGAGTCCACCCTTTCCGGTGTACCAAAAAAGAGGAGGCACTATGTGCCTCCTCTTTTTTGGTACACCGGAAGGGACTCGAAC
>JAZUBW010000047.1:0-16222 GCA_045638785.1 Faecousia sp. | reverse complement strand
GCCAGACCCCACTTACCCATCAGATTCAGGAAGCCGACCTTACCGTCCACCAGGTCAGCAACTGCGATCTCAGTGGTGGGCATGTTGGCATCGTCGCCGCCGCCCATGAACAGAGCCTTTGCAGCAGCCTTTGCCTTGTCTGCCTCTTCCTCGCCGTGAACCAGCTTGGTCAGCTCGTAGGCCAGAATCTCCTTGGCAACGTTCAGCTGGGCATCCTTCCAGTCAGCCATGGCTTCGATCTGCTCCAGAGGCAGGAAGGTAAGCATACGGATGCACTTGAGTACATCTGCATCCTCTATATTGCGCCAGTACTGGTAGAAATCGAAGGGGCTGGTCTTGTTGGGGTCCAGCCACACAGCGCCCTTGGCGGTCTTGCCCATCTTCTTGCCCTCGGAGTTGAGAAGCAGGGTGATGGTCATGGCGTGGGCATCCTTGCCCAGCTTCTTGCGGATCAGCTCCGTGCCACCCAGCATATTGCTCCACTGGTCGTTGCCGCCGAACTGCATATTGCAGCCGTACTTCTGGTACAGGTAGTAGAAGTCGTAGGACTGCATAATCATGTAGTTGAATTCCAGGAAGGACAGACCCTTTTCCATTCTCTGCTTGTAGCACTCTGCTCTCAGCATATTGTTAACAGAGAAGCAGGCACCAACCTCACGGAGGACGTCAACATAGTTCAGATCCAGCAGCCAGTCAGCGTTGTTGACCATCATTGCCTTGCCTTCACCGAACTCAATGAAGCGCTCCATCTGCTTCTTGAAGCAGGCGCAGTTGTGCTCGATGGTTTCCTTGGTCATCATGCTGCGCATATCGGTACGGCCGGAGGGGTCACCGATCATGGCAGTGCCGCCGCCGATGAGGGCGATGGGCCGGTTGCCGGCCATCTGCAGCCGCTTCATCAGGCACAGGGCCATAAAGTGACCAACGTGCAGAGAATCAGCAGTGGGGTCAAAGCCAATGTAGAAGGTGGCCTTGCCGTTGTCAATCATTTCTCTGACCTTTTCTTCGTCAGTAACCTGGGCAATCAGGCCACGGGCTACCAGTTCGTCATAAAGTTTCATATTGTTGTTCATCCTTTCGATGTTATTTACAGTGTATAACCCTTGCTGATCAAGGAAATCAGGGCCGCCCGGAGAATATTGACATTGGTCTGCTCCAAAATCGTATCCCGCCAGGTATGGATCCGGCCGCAATAGAGGCCAATGCCCTTCTTATAGCGGAAGGCCATGATGCCCACGCCGTAGGGGAAATTCTTGTGGTCGGAAGACCCGGCGGTGAAGCCTTTGGCACGCAGACGCAGCTCTTTGTCACCCACCGTTGTGCAAATCTTCTCCAGCTGTTCCAGCAGCGTGCCGTCCTTCTTTGCCTTTTTGATGGGCACCAGCTGGATCACATCGCCGTCACCCACACAGTCCAGGTTCAGTACGATCTGCTTTTCCGTGGTGTCCTTATGAGCCTTGCGGAAAGCGGCAGAGCCAACCAGGCCTCGTTCTTCCAGGTCGAACAGCACAAAGCACACCCGATCCCGCAGGTTATCCGGGATGGTGGATAGGATCTCCAGCACCGTCACCACGCCGGAGGTATTGTCATTGGCATTATTCCGGTTTGCAGGACCCATCAGCATCAGCACCAGAATGCCAAAATACAGCACATACCAAACAGGCAGCATCAGCTCTTCAATGCCTGTGGCCCAGGCTGCCAGCCAGGCGCAGCCAACGGAAATTGCCAGCAGGATGCCCACCAGCAAAAACTGGATTCCAAAGTAGGTCACCGGATTATTGGGGGTGATAAAATTAGGCAGGCCTATGCTGGAGGGGGTGTCATAGTGGGCCGTCACCAGGTATTTTGCCTGATTCGGGTCACCGATGACGATGTTCTGCACGCCACGCTTGCCGGATTCCACCGCCACCGCATAGCCTTTTTCCCGGGCATAGCTGACGGTTGCTTCCCGGAAGGCCTGCTTCTGGGCATTGGTCTTGCGGATAGGAAATTGTTCTAAAACATCCATCGGTGTGTTGATCACATCGCTCACTTCCTTCTGTTGAATAATCCCTCTAAAGGCTTCTCCTTGAGGAGAAGGCTTTGAAAAACAAAAAAGCCCCCTGTCCAAAACGGACAGAGGGCGTCATATACGCGGTACCACCTCTGGTTCGCCAAAGCCTCACAGCATTGGCCTCACGGCGTCAAGCAACGCCCTTCGCTGTGTCGGGCGTACCCGTCCCTGTCTACTTCTATTTCCACAGGGCCGCTCCGGGAGGTATTTCATCGGGTCTTCCCACTGCCTTGCACCAACCGGCAGCTCTCTGACGGAAGATGGGCCGATTACTTGTTCCCATCACTGCGTTGCGAACATACTAGCAAAAATAAGGGGATTTGTCAAGCCTTTTATGGCTGCAAATACCGCTTCTCGATGGCCTTATAGCGCCATATCAGCCAAAACAGGCCGGGTACACAGGCCACCGTCAGCAAAATGGCGGAGATCATGATGTATATCTCACCCCACAGGCCCAAAATGCCCAGAACCGCCGCAATCCAAAAAGGAACAGAGAACTGCTTCCACATCACAGCGTTGGCATGGTTATAGCCCAGGACATCCTGCACCCGTGACGGGTCCACGGAAGTGCCGCTCCAGAAATTCACGGGCTTGATGGCCTTTTCCGCATGGCTGCCGATGACCCAAAAGGTCAGCCCGCACAGACCGCAGCACAGTGCCATGATGATAGCGCCGACAATGTTTTCTTTATCCATCATTTCATTACACCTGCAGCATTTCTTCCGCGGACTTCAGGGTGGTTTCGGTGATATTGGTGCCGCCGATGATGCGGGCCAGTTCCCGCTTCCGACCCTCAAAATCCAGTGGCGTGACGCTGGTGTAGGTCCGTCCGTCCCGCTCGGCCTTGGCGATCAGCAGATGGGTATCGGCCAGGGCTGCCAGCTGGGGCAAATGGGTGACGCACAACACCTGCTTGTGGCAAGCCACAGACTTCAGCTTTTCCGCCACACGCTGGGCCGCACGGCCCGACACACCGGTGTCCACCTCGTCGAAAATAAGGGTACTGACCTGGTCCTTCTCTGCCAGCACATTTTTCATGGCCAGCATGATGCGGGCCAATTCGCCACCGGAGGCTACTTTGCTCATGGGCTTCAGCGCCTCGCCCGCATTGGCCGACATATAAAATGCCACCGCATCGGCGCCGTTTGCCGTCAGCTCCAGCTCCGTAAACTGACACTGAAACTGCACTCTCGGCATATCCAGCTGGGCCAGCTCCGTCAGGATCCGGGCGCTCAGCTTTTCCGCCGCCGCCATTCGCTGATCCCGCAATACATAGGCTGCATCCCAGGCAGCTTTTTCTGCCTTGCGGAGTTTACCTTGCAGTCGCTCCAGATGGGCATCGGCAAATTCAATTTCATCCAGCTCCCGCCGGGCCTTTTCCAGATAATTCAAAATATCGGTACAGGTAGCGCCGTATTTTCTTCTGAGTTTATGAATGGTATCCAGCCGGGACTCGATCTGCTCCAATTCGTCAGCCGAGTAGCTCAGCTCGCCAGCCGCATCCCGCAGCTCTTCAGCGGCATCCTGCACCTGGTACATGAGGTCGGTGACCTTCGCCTGCAGGGATGCAAAATTGTCTGTGTAGCGGCTCAGCTTCCCCAAGGCACGCTGGGCCTGGGCAAGCAATGCTGCGGCACCATCGGACTCCTCACCGCCATAAAGGCACTCAGTTGCCTCAAGAATGCCGTCTGACAGCTTTTCGGCGTTCTGCAGCAGCTTTCTGCGGTCCTCCAGGGCTTCGTCCTCCCCTGGTTCCAGCTGGGCCTTTTCAATTTCCGTGATCTGGTATTTCAGTGATTCCATGCGGCGGAGCTTCTCGCTCTCATCCATGGTCATTTTCTCGATCTCTCGCCGCAGAGCCGCCACAGCCCGGTACTTTTCACCGTAATCGGCCCGCAGCTGCTCATTATCGGCAAATGCATCCAGGAACTCCAGGTGATTTTCCTCGTCAAAGAGAGAGGCCGAATCATGCTGGCCGTGGATATTGATCAGCTGAATACCCAGCTTGTGGAGAATGGACACTGTCACCAGCGACCCATTGACCCGGCAGACATTCTTGCCGTCCAGGTAAATATCCCGCTGGATGATGATCTCCGTGTCATAAGGCACGCCGTTTTCCTCGAACCAGGCAAACCGGGGCACCTCGGTAAAGACTGCCCGGACAGATGCTTTGTCCGAGCCCGTACGGATCATGTCCCGGTAGGCACGCTGGCCCAAAATGGCGGAAATGGCATCGATGACGATGGATTTACCTGCACCGGTCTCACCGGTGAGGATGTTAAAACCACGGTCAAAGGAAATGTCGGCGCACTCAATGACCGCAATATTCTCGATATGCAGCAAACTCAGCACGCTTCATCCCGACCTTTCTCAGTTCAAAATATTGCGAATCTCGCTGCAGAATGCAGCGGCAGCATTGGAATCACGCATGATGATCAGCACCGTGTCGTCACCGCCGATGCAGCCCAGCACAAAGTGCATGCCCATGGCATCCACCGCAGAGGCGGCAGCAGGACCAAGGCCCGGAATGGTATGAATGACCACCAGGTTTTGGGCATAGTCAAAGCCGGTGATGCACTCGCGGAAAATGGTGTTGAGCCGCTTGGAGAAGGTGCCGCTGACCTCCTTGGAGGAGGCAGTATAGCGATAAGTGCCGAATTTCGTCAGTTCCTTGACGATGCGCAGTTCTTTGATGTCACGGGAGATGGTGGCCTGAGTGGTATTGAAACCGGCAGCGGTCAGCTCGTCCAGCAGCTGCTCCTGGGTATCCACATCCCGGGCGGAGATAATCTCCATAATCTTGGCTTGTCTTCTCGATTTCATATGTTCACCCCGTTAAGCATGGTTGAATTTGTTGCGGACCACATCGTAAAAGCTGCGGCCATTGAGGCGGATCAGTTTGGTCTGCTTGTTGGATCTGCGGACCGTGGCAACATCGCCCATAGACAGCTTCACAGCCTTGCCGCCATCGACGGACAGGAAGGCATTGCGCCGGGCATTTCTCGTCAGTTCCACGGTGATGACCCGGTCCGGAGAAGCCACGATACAGCGGCTCAGCAGGTCATGGGCGCAGATGGGCGTAATGAGGATGCTCTGGGTATCCGGCTCCATGATGGGACCGCCGGCAGACAGATTATAGCCGGTAGAGCCGGTGGGGGTTGCCACGATGACACCGTCACCGCCGCACTCCATGGCCTGCACACCATCGCAGGAAACGCTCAGGTGGACGATCCGGGCCACAGCGCCCTTGGTGACCACAGCATCATTGAGGCACATTTCGTGGAAAATGATGTTGCGGTCCCGCTGCACCATCACATCCAACATCATACGGCTGTCGATGGTAAAATCTCCGGTGGCCAGCCGCCGCAGTTGCTCCAGCTCGCTGCTTTCCAGCTCTGCCATAAAGCCCATGGTGCCGATATTGACACCCAAAATGGGCACATTGTGACGGGTCGCCGTCTTCGCCATGTGCAGAATGGTACCGTCGCCGCCGAAGCAGACCACGAAATCCGCATTCAGAATTTCCTTGTCCAGACGGCCAAAGTGCAGGTCCCGCGGCAGATCGCAGGCCCGGTCCACTTCGAAAGGCAGACAGAGTTTGACCTCCATGCCGGCATCCTGCAAGATCTGCATAGCCTTGCGAACTGTTTGGAAATTCTTATCCCGATAGGGGTTTGGAGTTAAAATCACTTTCTTCATATGTTATACCTTCAGCGTTTCGTGAGCATCGACAACGATCTTTGCCGTATCCGGTGTAATGCCGTCAGCGGTTGCCAGGGTCAGATGAGCCAGGAATTCGATGTTACCCTCCGGGCCCTTCACAGGGCTGAAGGTCAGGCCCAAAATGGTAAAGCCAAGGTTATGAGCCAGTGCCACAAAGTTATCCAGCACCATCTGGTGGATCTTGGGATCCCGGACAACACCCTTCTTGCCCACATTCTCCTTGCCTGCCTCGAACTGGGGCTTAATGAGGCACAGCACCTGGCCCTTGCCGGGTTTTAAGAGGGTTTTGATGGTGGGAAGCACAATCTCCAGACCGATGAAGCTGACATCAATGACGGATAGATCCAGGGGCTCACTCAGGTCTTCCGGGGTCACATAGCGGATGTTGGTCCGTTCCATCACTACGACTCTGGGGTCGGAACGGATCTTCCAGTCCAGCTGGCCATAGCCCACATCGATGGCAAAGACCTTGCTGGCACCCTGTTGCAGCAGGCAATCGGTAAAGCCGCCGGTGGACGCACCGGAATCGCTGCAAACAAAGCCTTCCGGCTTCACGCCAAAGTCCCGCAGGGCCTTTTCCAGTTTCAGACCGCCACGGCTGACATAGGGGCAGGTTTCGCCCCGAACTTCAATGGAAACAGTGTCGGCGTAGGAAACGCCAGGCTTGTCGGCCTTCTGGCCGTCCACATACACCAGACCCGCCATGATGATGGCCTCTGCCTTGGAGCTGGATTCCCAGTAGCCCTGCTCCGTCAGAAGCACATCCAGTCTTTGTTTATTTTTCAACTTTTTGTACCTCCAAAATCTTATTTGCAATGGAATCGGCATCCAGGCCGTAATGCTTGTAGAGGGTTTTGTTATCGCCGTGGGTCACAAATTCGCTGCCCAGGTCCAGGCCCGTGACCCGACCGGGGAACAGTGTAGCCAGCACGGGATGGATGGCAGCGGCATGCTGTGCCTCCTCCGCCATAAAAATGGGCATGCTATCGCCCAAAACTTCCCGGAGTTTGCCTTCCTCCAGCTGAGCAATTGAACACAGCCGGATCACAGCGGCAGAAATGCCACTCTTTTCCAGTTTTTTGGCAGCCTCCAGGGCATTGTTGACCAAGGTTCCGTAGGTGACGATGGCACAATCTGTTCCCTTTTTGTGAAGAATGATATTTTCCTCAGGGCGCCAATCGCAGGCAGTATACAGGCCGTCACCGCCTCTGGGATAGCGAACCGCCACCGGTCCGTCCCATTCCTTCACAGCCCAGCGCAACATCTGCCGCAATTCTTCGCAGCTTGCAGGACACAGCACCTGCATTCCCGGCGCATGGCGCAGGAAGCCCATATCAAAGGTACCGTGGTGGGTTTGACCGTCCTCGCCCACAAGACCGGCCCGGTCGATGGCAAGAACCACATGCAGCTTCAGCATGGCGATATCCTGCAAAATCTGGTCATAAGACCGCTGCAGGAAGGTAGAATACAGGGCCACCACCGGCACCATGCCGGCTTTGGCCAGGCCGCCGGCCATACTAACGGCATGTTCCTCGGCGATACCTACATCAAAGGTACGGCTCGGATATTGTTTCATGAACTCCAGCAGACCCGTGCCATCGGGCATTGCTGCCGTAATGGTGCAGAGCTTCGGTTCTTCCGTTGCTAGTTCCAGCATGGTTTCACCAAAGGCCTTGGAGAAGCTGGGTTTCCCGGCAGACAGATTGTTGCCGGTGACCGGGTCGAATTTGCCGATGCCGTGGAACCGGGAAGGATCCTGCTCCGCAGGGGTGTAACCCCGGCCCTTTTGGGTGTGAACATGCAGAACTACAGGTCGCTTCATGTCCTTAGCCATACCAAGCAGGCCAATGAGGCCCTGAACATCATGGCCGTCCACGGGGCCCAGATAGTTCAGACCCATATTTTCAAAAATCGTCGGCTGCAGCAACCGCTTTTTCAGCCATTCCTTCATGCTGCGGGTGCTGCGATAGATCCAGCGGCCAACATTATTTTGGGACAAAGCCCGGCGATAGCGACGCTTTAAGCCAAGATAGCCCTCCTTGCTCCGCAGTCGGTTCAGATGCTGCGCAAAACCGCCCACATTGGGGGCGATGGACATTTCGTTATCATTAAGGATGATGACCATGCTTTCACCGCTGACCGCGGCATCATTGAGTGCCTCATACACCATGCCGCCGGTGGCTGCACCATCGCCCAAAAGGGCCAGAACATGGTGTTTCTGTCCCTGCAGGGTTCTAGCGCGGGCCATGCCAAGGGCAATGGATACCGAGCTGGAAGCATGACCGGCCACAAAGGCATCGGCTTCGCTCTCCGACGGCTTGGGGAAACCGGACATGCCGCCGAACTGGCGCAGATGCACAAAATCCGCCTGGCGTCCGGTCAGCAGCTTATGGACATAAGACTGGTGACCCACATCAAAAACCAGACGGTCAATATGGGTGTTAAACACCGTTTCAATGGCAACGGCCAATTCCACCGTGCCAAGGTTGGAAGCCAGATGACCGCCGGTTTGGGAAACACTGTTGATCAGAAACTCCCGAATCTCTCCGCATAGCAATGTCTGCTGCTGAGGAGTCAGGCGCTGCAGGTCATCATGGCCATGGATGGTTTCAAGAATTCGCATAGGCGACACGCCCTATCATTTGGATTTTTTCTTTTTGCCGCCCTTGCCTGATCTGGTAAAGAAGGCAATGACCATACCCACGCCGTGGACAATGGTGGTGTTGGCATTGATGGCAAAGGTCTTGCCAATGGCCTTGCCGCCAACCGTAAAACCGGCAACCAGCGCAGACATCACAAGACTGACAACGCTGGGCCAGGAGAATGTAAATTTACTGAGGATCTGGGCTGCGATGGTGGCAGAAGCCGCACCAGACACAACGCCGCAGATATCGCCCACCACGTCGTTGCAGATGGAACTGACGCGTTCGGCATTACGAAGCAGATGGATGGCCTCCCGGGCACCGGGTACTTTACGGGCAGCCATGGAATGGAAGGGCTTTTCGTCGGCAGAAGTAACCGCCACGCCGATGATATCGAAAATAATACCAACCATAATGATGGCAAACAGAATCGCGAAAGCCACCGCCATACACGAAGCCGACATAAGCGCATCGGAAGCCAGGCTGATGGCACCGGAAATAAAAATGGTCACCAGGAAGATGGTCAATACCCATCGGGCATAGCTTTTTTCTTTCTTCTGTTTCTTGTTTGAAGCCGGGTCTGCTTTCGACACAAAGACAACTCCTTAAAAGTTTAGATAAATAGACGGTAACAGACAGGATAAATCTTACGGCTTAGGTCGGGTTGGATTTCCCCGGACAGAACCTGCCGTTGCCGCGCAGGCGGTTTCCCTTTGATCCATCCTGATATGTGTTGCCAACATATCTACCCGATTGCCACTTAGACCGTACTGTAATCCCCTGTCTGCCCAATTACGACAGTCTAGGTGATTTCCACGACAGAGCGAACCATAGTCTTAGCCCCTTTTGCAAGCATGGTTTCCGGCAGCGATAACAGCAGGTCCGTGGCCATCGGCCCCGCTGCCTGTTCTCCCTTCCCCGCATGCCCACGCAAGGCAGGCTACACTGCACACAGCACACGATTCTGCGCACTGCCTTGCAGGTTCTTACCTGATTCGTACGCGAGGCCCGCTTCCCCAAAGGGGAGTTCACAACCTCGTCGCACAAGCTTCAAGTCTCCACGGAAACCGGGTCGTATGCGCCATGCCATTGGCGCGCGCCCGAAATCCTTAACCCCCAGCATCCACCCTAAACTGGGCGTAAAAAGCAGACACCAGGGACTTCATCGATGTGCCCTTCATAGGATTTTTAGGCCCTACCTGGAAGATGGCCACTCCGACTAGAATACTGCACCGTCGGGTTGCATTATAGCATATTCTTTCTGAATATACAAGTATATTTTCCGAATTTCGCATAATTTTGCATCCAGAATATGAAAAAATATCCGCAGGAACCGGCGAACGGCCCTGCGGACGGGTTATTTTAAGATGCTTTCGGGGATCTCCATGGCCATACGACGATAGCCGGCGGTGCTGGGGTGCAGATGGTCGCCGGAATCATATTCCGGTTTGAACCAATCGGGCCGCTGCGGATCCCGCAGGGCTGCGTCAAAATCGATGCAGCCGTCAATGAGATCCGTGGTGCGGATGAAATCGTTGAAGGCATGGCGCATTTCCTGACGGAAGGGGGCATCCGTGCGCCAGCCGCCCATAGGCAGTAGCGTGCCTACATAGACTTTGTAGCCGTAGCTTCTGGCCTGGGCGATGTAGGTCTTCAGACCTTCGATCAGCTCCTCTACAGTGGGCAGATCACTCATAGGCCGGAAAACATTGACGCTTTCACCCACCGGGTGAATGATGTCGTTGATGCCCTGCTGAATAATCACCGTATCAGCGCCATCGGTTGGCACTTCATGGCGGAAACGTTTATCTCCCTGCAGGCCATAGGATTCATAGGTCAGGCATTGGTACTCCCGCAGGATCCGGGAACCGGAGGTGGCCCGGCGTATGACGGCGATATCGTGATAGCCTTCCGAAAAGCAGCGCAGGGCCAGCTCGTCAGGCCAGTTTTGGGCAGTGATGGAGTCGCCGTAGCAGACGATGGTGCGCTTTTGGGGATCGGTGAGCACGGAAACATTGCTGAGGAAATAGAACAGGTGGGTCTTGCGGGAGGTCATGATGTTGAATTCTGCATTTTCCGTTTGATCGCCGTTGGCATAGATGCCCTCGGACAGGGGGCCGCAGGTGAAGACCACGCTGCGCATCAGCGTAAAGTCGGCAAGGTAGAAGCTGACCTGCACCACTTCACCCTCGTTGAGGCAGATCTGCAGCGGGTCGGAGACCCGGTTCTCCCCTGCCCCTATGGTCACAGACCGGCCACCGTCAAAGCAGACGGGGTAGAATTTGCCGCCGTAAAATACGGTGACCTTGGACAGCGTAATGGACTCGGTACCGCAGTAATTGTC
This sequence comes from Faecousia sp., assembly GCA_045638785.1. Taxonomy (GTDB): domain Bacteria; phylum Bacillota; class Clostridia; order Oscillospirales; family Oscillospiraceae; genus Faecousia. Next base: position 5,460 of record JAZUBW010000047.1, on the reverse strand, counting down.
AAAGGTCAGCCGCAGTGCTTCCCCGGAAAAGGGAATGTGGATGGGATAGCGGATGGTGATATCCTTGGCATAGCGCTCGGGCCGGTTCTCCGCCACGGAGACCGCATTGCCCCACACGCTGACCCATTTATTTTCCTGCATAGCTTACTCCTTATTGGTGAACCAATCCTCCACGATGTCGGAATGGGTAATGACGATGTCGATATTCTTGATTTCTTCCTTGGAGAAGAAGCGCATATCCCGGGACTCGGCGCTGATGATGATCTCCGGCTCTTTCTCCAGCTCCAGACCGAACACCACAACCACCATGCGCCAAACGCTGCCGTCGCAGTAGGCTGCAATACGACCAGGCTCACCATAGACCGCCAGTTTGCGGAACTTGTCCTTGGGAATGCGGATGCCCAGTTCTTCTTTTACCTCACGGGCAATGGCGTCGATGGGTTCTTCGTAGGTCTTCACGCCGCCACCGACCAAGCCCCAGGTGTCGGAATCCCGGCGCTTTTCCAGCAGGAGTTTCCCCTTGCAGGTCAGGATCACATTGGCGCCCAAATGGGCACCCTGGGTGGTCTTGGGCGCATTCTTCGGATCGCCACGATAAAATTTCACAATGGACATGTCTTATTCCTCCAGCAAATAAATGTATTCCAATCCTAATCCACCTTCACGGTGAGCAACTTGAATTTGGTCACCAATGGTCAGCCTCTTATACGCTTCCCGGCTGATATCCATTCTATATTCTTCGCCGTTTTCCAACATGATGGTACATTGATAATGGTTGCGACGTCTGCCGGTACGCTGATCCAAATCTATAACAGTGTAGTCGCGAATTTCCTCTGGACTTGTATCTATAAGGTAGTTCACTTGACCCACTATACCCACGCTGGTCAATAACAATGACAGAATGATAGCCGCCAGTCCGATATAATGTAAGCGAATTTCTTTTATGGAAACATAAATTACAACCATCAACACAACCGCAAAAATACCCGCATACAGCAACATAGACCAAAATTGCAGGAAATTCATATACAATGTGCGTAGCGCAAGGAACACCATCGGAAGAAAAGTTAACCACCCAATGCCAAGACCATATTTCATTTTGCACTTCTTCTCTTCAATATCCAGCAACGTGAAGTATTCTGGAAATCTGATTGCCAGAAAGAGACACGTACCCGAGCAAAGGATACTCAGCAGAATCCATAGTTTGTATGGCTCAATTTTCAGCAGGAAACATAAGACTGACACAATCGATAATGCAAACAACACGTAACGTATCATTTTCATTTTGGGTAAGATTTCTGGATCCTGCGCTTGTTTTCGCCATTGATCGGGTGATTTCGGTAGCTTGCGCCTACTGGCATCCATCCGCTTAATCCCTTTGAAGTAGTCATCGATCATTTGTTGCGTAGTATCGTCCGACAACGTATATTTACTTTTTGTCTTTCCCATCACCAGGGAAAGTTCGCAGCCTGCATCCACACCGCCGACAGCAACACCCTTGAGATCTTTTTTATGTATGACCGTATAACTGATATCAAGTTCGGACATTGCCGCTTCGCTACAAGGGTACATAGCCAATAATTGGTTTTCTTTTTCCTCTGTCAAGCGGTCATTTACATTTACCAAATGCAAACGGTCTCCGGCATTGAGCAGTAGATAATGTTTTCCACTATTTAACAGCACCAAGACTTCGTTTTCATTGATTGCCATTACTGCACCGCCTTCCTGACGCCATAATATCACATTTTGGTCGGGATTTCCACCCTAAAATTCTTTGGGGACGGGCTTTGTGATACCGGTTCGTCTGGCTTTATCCAGGCCGCCGGCCATATGGCCCTGGGGATCTGTGGCAAATTTGGCCCGGCGGATGATCTCCTCGCCGAATTTATCCCGCAAAGCATCCACCGTTTCATCCAGCTTCAGCTTCCGCTCGTACTGCCGTGGACTCATGCCGGAAAACAGATCAAACTGCTGATAGGGCTCACCCGTCAGCCTTGTCATCTGCACACCCAATTGCCGCAAGGGGGTTACGCCGTCCCAAACCTCATCAAACACCCGGCAGGCTGCCTCGTAGATCTCCGCCGTGATGTTGGTAGAGCCATGCAGCATTTTCTGGTGGGAAGCATGCTGAAATTCATTGGAGCGCAGATGGACGGACACGCAGCGGCCGCATTTATCATCCTTGCGCATACGGCTGGCCACCGTTTCACACAAACTCAGCAGCACCTGATGGGCCTGTTCGTGGGATACAACATCCTGCGCTGTGGTAATGGAATTGCCGTAGCCCTTATTCTCTGCCGGCTCCGGGGTCACCGCATCGGCGTTTCGGCCATTGGCAAAGTGCCAAATGGTTTCCCCGTGCTTGCCCAGCTTGCGCCGCAGAAAAGCCCCATCAGTACGAGCAAGATCACCGATGGTGTAGATCCCCAGGAGGTGGAGCTTCTGCTCCGTCTTCGGGCCCACCAAAAATAGATCCCGCACCGGCAACACCCAAAACTTTTCCGCCATTTCCTCGGGAAACAAGGTGTGGACCTTATTGGGCTTTTCAAAATCTCCTGCCATTTTCGCCAGCAGCTTATTCGAGGAGATGCCGATGTTGACGGTAAAGCCCAGCTCCTCATTGATCCGCTGCCGCATTTTTTCCGCTGCCAGCCGGGGGCTGCCCCACAGCCGTCCCGTTCCGGTCATATCCACCCAGGCCTCGTCGATGGAATACTGCTCCACCGAAGGGCTAAACTGCCGCAGCATGTCCACAAAATGGCGGCTGGCCTGGACATACAGATCATAGTCCGGGGACACCACCTTCAGGAAGGGGCATTTTTCCAGGGCCTGGAACAGAGGCTCGCCTGTCTGGATGCCGTACCTTTTCGCCGGGCCGGATTTGGCCAGGATGATGCCCTTGCGCTGCTCTTTATCGCCGGCCACCACAGACGGAATGTCCCGCAGATCCTCCGTTTCCCCCAGCACCTTCACCCGGTAGGCCGCCGACCAGCTCAGGAAGGCTGAATTGGCGTCCACATGAAATACAACACGCTCTGCCATCAGTAGACCCTCCTTAAAAAGCACCAGGTATGGGTGCGGATGGTATATTTCAGTTCAAAGAGCCACTGCTTGCCCTCCACCATAGCACGGCAGAGGAAAATTTGGGCCTCAATGCCCACAAATTGCACCGGCTTCATGCTGATGATCTCGTCGATATCGATGCGCAGGAGCTGATGCTGTTCATCCTCCAGCCGCAAGCGCAGCGGGCGGATATCCCCGGCAGCCGAGCAGACCGAGATCACATCCACAGGATATATTTTCTGTTCCACTGGGGACACCTCCTTGCCGTTTTTTATATTATAGCACATTCGTTCGCATATAGCAAGAGGAAATTCAAGGTTGCACCGGGATACATTCTTTGCTATACTTAGGTAAATTGTTGTTTAGCGGCGCTCTGTAGGGAACGATGTCCTCAGCCTTCCGTCCGCAAAGCGGCACAATTTTGCACCGCAGCATCGCACAAAGATGCAGAAAATTCGCCCATCGAGGTCGAATTTTGTGACGGAACGCTGAGGACAGCGTTCCCTACGGGTGCAAACATAAACAACAATTTATCTTCCAACCGGAGGACTTTAGGATGCTGAAATATCCATGTCTGATTCTGGATCACGACGACACGGTGGTACAAAGCGAGGCTACCGTCAATTATCCCTGCTTTTGCCGTTATCTGGAGCTTTATCACCCCGGTCAAAACATGACCCTGGATGAGTATGTAGGCGATTGCAACAAAATGACCTTTGTGGACATGTGCAAAGCCCGGTTTAATATGACCGACGAGGAACTGAAAATGGAATATCAGTTTTGGCAGGACTATGCCAAGACCCATGTGCCGGAGCCCTTTGATGGCATTCGGGCGCTGCTGCATGCCTACCGCAAAGCCGGCGGCAAGATCTTCGTGTCCTCCATGTCGGCGGAAGAAACCATCCTGCGGGATTATCGCACCCACTTCGGTCTGCTACCAGATAAGATCTTCGGCTGGGACCTGGCACCGGAGCATCGCAAGCCCGATCCCTGGGCCCTGGAGCAGATTATGAAGGAATACGGTTTTTCCGGCCAGCAGATGCTGGTGGTGGACGATATGAAATTCGCCGTGTCCATGGCCCGCACCGCCGGTTGTCCCATCGCCTTTGCAGGCTGGGGCCGGAAGGAATATCCGGGCATCTGCCGGGAAATGGAGGAACTTTGCGACTTCAGCTTCTATTCCCCGGAAGATTTACAGAAATTTTTGTTTGACTGACTTGACAGCCGTGGTATAATATCCAAGGAAATGAGGTGAGCATTTGGAAAAGGACAGCATCAAGGTGGTAGCCACCAACCGGGAAGCCCGGCATGAATATTTCATCGAGGAAGAATACGAGGCGGGCATCGAACTGGTAGGCACTGAGGTCAAGTCCATCCGGGCCGGCACACTAAACCTGAAGGATGCCTGGTGCGGTATCAAGGACGGACAGCTGCTGGTCAACCAGATGCACATCTCCCCTTACGATCACGGCAACCGCTTCAACGTCGATTCCCGCAGACCCCGCCGGCTTCTCATGCACAAGCGGGAGATCATGCGGCTTTACGGCAAGGTCAAGCAGGACGGTTTCGCCCTGATCCCCCTTTCTGTGTATTTCAAGGGCAGCCGGGTCAAGGTCAAGGTCGGCCTGTGCAAGGGTAAAAAACTACATGATAAACGGCAAGCCGAGGCTGAGCGCGACGCAAAGCGTCAGATCGAGCGGGCTATGAAAGAGAGGTACTAATATGGCAAATCCTACTTTTAAGATCACCATGGAAAACGGCGGCGTCATCGAGGGCGAACTGTACCCCGAGATCGCACCCCAGTCCGTTGCAAACTTTGTGGAGCTGGCTCAGCATAACTACTATGACGGCCTGATCTTCCACCGTGTCATTCCCGGTTTCATGATCCAGGGCGGCTGCCCTGACGGCACCGGCATGGGTGGCCCCGGTTACTGCATCAAGGGCGAATTTTTCTTCAACGGCATCAAGAACGACCTGAAGCACAAGCGTGGCGTTCTGTCCATGGCCCGCTCCTCCTCCCCCAACTCCGCCGGCTCCCAGTTCTTCATCATGCACCAGGATGCCAAGCACCTGGACGGTCAGTACGCAGCTTTCGGCAAGGTCACTTCCGGCATGGATGTGGTGGATGCCATCGCCGCCACCCGCACCGGCCGCAACGACCGTCCTGTGGAAGAGCAGAAGATCGCCTCCATCACCGTAGACACCAAGGGTGAGTCTTATCCCGAGCCCAACAAGCTCCCCGATCCCTACGGCAGATTCTAACTTTCAGCAATTGCAGGGAGATGCTCCGTCTCCCTGCCCTATCCGGGGTCGTACTGGTTTCGACGGGGGTAGTGAGGCTGGATAAGCGGGTCGTGGCGCCTGACCACGATAAAACGGGTATCTTTTAAAATTAAC
>JAZUBW010000046.1:0-4839 GCA_045638785.1 Faecousia sp. | reverse complement strand
GGGGTCATGACCCCGCCGCCTACCTGCCCACTTTTGAGCGGTAGGTTATTAGGATGTAGATTTCGGTTTGCGCAAAAAACGACCGATCCTATGTCGAGACAGGGTCGGTGGGGTCATGACCCCACCCTACGAAAAGACTGTACAATATACGAAAATTTGAATATCTCTGTCAAATGGAAACTGCCGCCTTCGGCTTGAAGGCGGCAGTTTTTGTTATATTTTACATTTTCTCCGGTGCCTGGAAGCCCAGAATGTCGATACAGGTCTCCAGAATCCGCTTGGCCAGGCCGATGAGGGCGATGTGGCCAGCCTTGATTTCCTCGTTTTCTTCCTTGAGGATGGGGGTCTCATGGTAGAACTTGTTGACGCAACCGGCCAGCTCGTAGATGTAGGCACAGATCTGGTTGGGTGCGGAGTTTGCCAGGGCCATTTCCAGGGTGGGGCCCAACTTGGTAATGGCCAGCATCAGATCCTTGGCCTCGTTGTTGGCAGGAGCCTGGATGGCCAGGTTCTCCCATGAACCGTACTTGGCAAGGATGGACTTGATGCGGACGATGGTGTAGAGGATATAGGGGCCGGTGTTGCCTTCGAAGGCAGCGAAGCGGTCCATATCGAAGACATAGTCCTTGGTGGGCTGATTGCTCAGGTCGCCGTACTTCAGAGCGGCCATGGCAATGATGCGGGTGGTTTCCTCCACCTCGTCTTCAGCCACGATCTTGTTCTCCACAACCTTGGTGCGGACGAACTCGGTCATTTCAGCGATCAGCCGCTCCAGACGCATGACGCCGCCCTCACGGGTCTTGAAGGGCTTGCCGTCAGCGCCGTTCATGGTGCCGAAGCCCACATGCTCCAGCTCGGTATCGGCGTTCACAATACCGGCCTTCCGGGCGGCGCGGAACACCTGCTCAAAGTGCAGTGCCTGACGCTTGTCGGTCAGATACAGCATCTTCTCGGGCTTCCAGTCCTGCATACGCTGGACCATGGTAGCCAGGTCCGTGGTGGCGTAAATGGCAGAGCCGTCGGATTTGACCAGGATCATGGGAGGAATTTCCTTCTTGTCGGTTTCCTCTTCCACAGGCACGACCCAGGCACCGTCGCTGAGAACGGCCAGGCCCTTGGACTTGATGTCTTCGACCATGGCAGGAATGTAGGGATCGGCGTCGCTTTCACCCAGCCAGCTTTCAAAGTAGACATTCAGATTGTCGTAGATCTTGGTCATATCGGCCACGGACAACTTCATGATGTGCTGCCAGATGGCACGGTAGCCGGCACGGCCCTGCTGCAGTTCGTAGGTTGCGACATGGGCCCGCTCGGCAAAGTCCTCGTCCACCTTCTTCTTGGCGGAAGCGGCAGGATAGATCTCCTCCAGCTCGGTGATGGTGAAGGGAGGCTCTTCCGGGTATTCTCCGGTGTAGTCGGGATTAAAGTAGCACAGGTCGGGCTGACGCTCCTTCAGCTCCGTGATGATCAGGCCCATCTGCAAGCCCCAGTCACCCAGATGGATGTCGCCGATGGCGTGATAGCCCATGAACTTGTGCAGCCGCTTCATGGACTCACCGATGATGGCAGAGCGCAGATGGCCGATGTGCAGGGGCTTGGCTACGTTGGGTCCGCCGTAGTCCACGACGATGGTCTTGCCTTCGCCGGGCTTGGAAACGCCGAAGTCGGCAGCGGTACGCATTTCCTCCAAATAGGACTGCAGGAAGGCATTGGACAGCTTCAGATTGATGAAGCCGGGCATGACGGCCTCCACAAGGGAGTAGTCGTTGGTATCCAGCTTGGTCACCACAGCGTTGGCGATCTGAATGGGAGCGCACTTGTACTGTTTGGCAGCGGCCAGGGCGCCGTTGCACTGATATTCGCACAGGTCAGGCCGGTTGGATACGGTGACCCGGCCGAAGGATGCATCATAGCCGGCTTCCACGAAAGCGGCCTGCATCTTTTCGGTGATAATATCTAAGATTTTTTTCATTCTTTTATACTCCTTAAGAAACAATGTCATTGCGAACCAGTCAGCAGACTGGTGTGGCAATCCCCTTAGGATTGGCGTTGCCCGTTGGAATTGGGGATTCCCACGCCAGTGTGAGCACTGGCTCGGAATGACCGGGGATTAGCCGTTGGCCTTATTCTGGCTCATCCAGTACAGGTACTCATCGTAGGTACCGTACCGGTCGATGATGGAGCCGTCGGGCTGGAAGGCGATAACACGGTTACAGGTAGACGTCAGCATCTCATGGTCATGGGAAGCCAGCAGCACGACGCCGTTGAAGGCTTCCAGACCCTTGTTGACAGCCTGGATGGATTCCATGTCGAGGTGGTTGGTGGGCTGGTCCAGCAGCACCACATTGGCGCCGGAGAGCATCATCTTGGACAGCATGCAGCGGACCTTCTCACCACCGGAGAGAACCTTCACGTGCTTGAACACGTCGTCATTGCCGAACAGCATTCTGCCCAGGAAGCCACGCAGATACACATCGTCCTTCTTGGCGGAGTACTGACGCAGCCAGTCCACCAGCTCCATGTCGTTGCCCTCGAAATACTCGGTGTTGTCCTTGGGCAGGTAAGAGCGAATGGTGGAAACGCCCCACTTGATGCTGCCTTCGTCGGGCTCCAGTTCGCCCATCAGGATCTGGAACAGAGCGGTCTGTGCCTTCTCGTTTTCACCCACAAAGGCGATCTTGTCGTTCTTGCCCACGCTGAAATAGACCTTGTCCAGCAGCTTTTCGCCATCGACGGTGACGGACACATCCTTAACAGTCAGGATGTCCTTACCCAGTTCACGCTCGGGCATGAAGCCAACGAAGGGGTAACGGCGGGTGGAGCAGGGCATCTCTTCGACGGTCAGCTTGTCCAGCAGCTTACGGCGGGCAGTTGCCTGCTTGGCCTTGGACTTGTTGGCAGAGAAGCGCTGGATGAACAGCTGCAGCTCTTCGATCTTTTCCTGGTTCTTCTTGTTCTTGTTGCGGATCATGGCCTGAACCATCTGGGAGGATTCGTACCAGAAGTCGTAGTTACCCACATACATCTTGATCTTGCCGTAGTCGATGTCAACGGTGTGGGTGCAGACGGTGTTCAGGAAGTGGCGGTCATGGGAAACGGCGATGACCATGCCGGGGAAGTCCAGCAGGAAGTCTTCCAGCCAGTTGATGGCTTCGATATCCAGGTTGTTGGTGGGCTCGTCCAGCATGATGATGTCGGGGTTGCCGAACAGTGCTGCAGCCAGCAGAACCTTAACCTTCAGACGGGGGTCGGTGGTGGCCATGGAGTCATAGTGCATCTCCGTGGGGATGCCCAGACCCTGCAGCAGGCGGGAGGCGTCGGATTCGGCTTCCCAACCGCCCAGTTCTGCGAACTCGGCTTCCAGCTCGGAAGCGCGCAGGCCATCCTCGTCAGTGAAGTCTTCCTTCTCGTAGATGGCATCCTTTTCCTTCATGATGTCATACAGGTGCTGGTTGCCCATGATGACGGTGTCCATGATGGAGTAATCGTCATAGGCGTTCTGATTCTGCTTCAGAACGGAAACACGCTTGTCGGGATCGACGCTGACGCTACCATTGGTGGACTCCAGCTCGCCGGTGAGGATGCGCAGGAAGGTGGACTTGCCGGCGCCGTTGGCACCGATGATGCCGTAGCAGTTGCCGGGCAAAAACTGCAGGTCCACATGCTGGAACAGCCACTGGCCGCCAAACTGCATGCCAAGATTATTAACTGTGATCATTTCGTACTCCTTATTAACTCATTTTCGCTTAGGCGCATAATCATACACAATAACTATACCATAAAATATAAAATAATCAATGGGTAAAACAGGGATTTTTCGCAAAAATAAAGGCGTTCCCCGGAGGGAACGCCTCAGTTTTTACTTTCCGAACAGGGGGCGGGCCACACGCTTGTACAGCAGCAGCGTCAGCACAGAGATCATAGCACCCTTAACCAGATTCAGTGGCGCTACGCACAGGATCACAAAGGTGGTCACATCGTGGATGGACGCGTGGATGGCGCTGCCCATGCCGATGATGGCATCCAGCGGAATACCGTAGAGCTGAGCGAATTTCGGCAGCAGATAAATGGCGTTGAAAGCGGTGCCAAAGACCGTCAGTACTACCGTGCCCAGGATCAGACCAACCAGTGCGCTCTTGCGGCTCTTACGCAGGTGGTAGATGATGATGGCCGGCAACACCAGGCTGCAGCCCACGGCAAAGTTGGCAAAATCGCCGACGAAGGCAGTGGAAGTGCCCTTCAGCAGGAGCTTGAGCAGGATTTTGATGCCCTCGCAGGCCACCGCAGCGCTGGGTCCCAGGAAGAAGCCGCAAAGCATGACGGGCAACTCAGAGAAGTCCAGCTTGTAAAAGTCCGGGGCTAGGAAAATCAGAGGGAAGTCCAAAATGTGCAGCACAGCCGCCAGGGCAGAGCAAATGCCGATGATGCTGACCCGCCGGGCTGGGCCTACCTTGTGCAGGCTCAGCTTCCGCTCAGACAGCTTTGCGATGACAAACAGCGCCACCACGATGGCAGCACAGACCGCCACAAAGGAAAGGTTGCTACCGATCTGCTGGAGTAATTCTTTCATACCGTTACCTCACAAAAAATGCCCTGGGAATAGTCCCAGGGCGTAGAATTTGCAAACATCTTCTTCCATCCAGACTGTACTGTCGGTATTGGAATTGCACCAATTCAGCCTTTCGGCTCGCGGACTTTTACCGCCGGTGGGGAATTGCACCCCGCCCTGAAGATACGATATTCACTTGTAAAGAGTGTATCACGCCGATTGCGTATTGTCAAGATTGTAGAATTGTGTTAGAATATAAATTGTTGTTTAGCAAAGCTCTGTAGGGAACG
>JAZUBW010000045.1:0-8695 GCA_045638785.1 Faecousia sp. | reverse complement strand
CATCTTCCATGGCCTTCAGATCCAGGGGATCGACGATGTAGATGTTCTCGTAGCCGTAAGCCTCCAGAACCTTCTCGATCTTGATGGAGGTAGCGATCTCACCGCGCAGGTTGTGGCCGCAACCGGGGTTGTCCTGGTGGCCGGTCATACCGGTGATGGAGTTATCCAGCACCACGCGGATGATGTTACCGTTGTTGTAAACGATCTCGGCAGCGCCGGTCATGCCGGAGTGGAAGAAGGTGGAGTCACCCATGATGCCGAAGACCTTCTTGTTCTCGCCCTTGGCTTCCAGAGCCTTGGCCATACCCATACCGACGCTGAAACCGCCGCCCATGCAGACGACAGAGTCAACAGCGTTGAAGGGCTGTGCGGAACCCAGGGTGTAGCAGCCGATGTCGCCGGAAACGATGACGTTCTTCTGCTTGGAGATAGCGTAGAAGAAGCCACGGTGGGGGCAGCCTGCGCACAGTGCCGGAGGACGGGGAGCGGCCTTGACGGTCAGGTTCTTGAACTCGGGCTTCTTGCCGAAGACCTTCTCCTCAATGATCTGAGGATTCAGCTCGTACATGTTGCCGATCAGTTCCTTGCCGACGCAGTCGATGCCGGCAGCCTTGATCTCGCCTTCCATGTAGCCGTCCAGCTCTTCGATGATGTACAGCTTCTCAACCTTGGAAGCAAAGTCACGGATCAGAGCCATGGGCAGGGGGAAGGTGATGCCCAGCTTCAGGAAAGAAGTATCAGCGGGGAAAGCGTCCTTGGCATGATGATAAGCGATAGAAGCGGTGATGACACCAACCTTGGTGCCGTTCATTTCCACGGTGTTCAGGGGGCTGGTGCAGGCGTACTCTTCCAGAGCAGCCAGGTTCTTCTCCAGCTTGGGATGGTTGACCAGAGCGTTGGCAGGAGAAGCAACATTCTTCTTGATGTTCTTGACGTACTCCTCGGTGGGATGCTCGGTGCGCTCACCCAGGGTAACCAGGCTCTTGGAATGGGAAACACGGGTGGTGGTACGCAGCATCACGGGGATGTCGAACTTCTCGGAGATCTCATAAGCAGCCTTCATGAAATCCAGGCACTCCTGAGAGTCAGCGGGCTCGACCATTGCAATCTTGGCAGCACGGGCGTAGTGACGGTTGTCCTGCTCGTTCTGGGAAGAGTGCATGGAGGGGTCATCAGCGGAAACGATGACGAAGCCCTTGCCAACACCGTTGTAAGCAGCGGTGAAGATGGGGTCAGCGGCCACGTTGACGCCAACGTGCTTCATGGCGCACAGGCTGCGGACACCGGCGATGGAAGCGCCGTAAGCGACCTCAGCGGCCACCTTCTCATTGGGTGCCCATTCGCAGTACAGGGAGTCGTTGTACAGGGGCAGGTTCTCGAAAATCTCGGTGCTGGGGGTGCCGGGGTAGGCAGAGCAAACACGGACGCCTGCTTCGTAGGCGCCACGGGCGATTGCTTCGTTGCCAGTCATCAAATGCTTATTCAAAACAAAATACCGCCTTTCAATATTTCATGTTTTTCCGATTTTGGGAGCTTTGCATTCGCTTCCACTATTTACTATAACACACGATTGTACAAAAAGAAAGCCCAATTTCCCGAAAAATACGACAAAATCACAAAATATTCTCCGGTGTTTCCCCAGGCTCAACAGATGCCTCCATCAGGCGGAATTCAAAAGGCCGCAGAGTGGCCGCTACATCCGCATAATTGCCGGCCAGCAGCTTCTCCCACCGCAGATGCTCCGGCATGGCCACTTCCCTGCCAGTCATGTTACAAACGCTCAGCAGCCGACGGTCATTGAGGGTCCGCTCAAAGGCGAAGATATTACCCGAGATCTTCACCGTCACAAAATCGCCATCCACCAGTACAGGATCGGTCTTGCGCAGGGCAACCATGTACTTCCAGAAGGCAAACACACCATTTTCGTCTGCCTTATCAAACGCCGCATTCAGGGCTTTGTGATTGCGGTTGACCCGCAGCCAGGGCTTACCGGTGGTAAAGCCGGCGTTGGCGGAATCATCCCACTGCATGGGGGTACGGGCATTGTCCCGGGTGCCCCGGCGGATCATGTCCCAGCGCATTTTCGCCGGGATGTGCAGGGTGTCCCGGGCCATGGCATCCACGCCGTGGCTTTCCACATCCTGGATCTGCTTCAGGCATCGGAAATCGCCGTTGGTCATGCCGATCTCCTGGCCTTGGTAAATAAAGGGCGTACCCCGCAGCGTCAGCAGCAGGCCTGCCATCATCATGGAGCATTTCTCACGATAGCCTTCGGAATCGGCAAAGCGGGATATGAACCGGGGCTGGTCGTGGTTTTCAAAATAGTTGGTATTCCACTCCAGGCCCGTCTGCCATTTCACCAGGGTCTTCATCAGCTTCTTTGGACGCAGCCGGGTCTTAAACCACTTGAGGCCCAGATCGTCGCAGCCCATGTGCTCGAAGGAGAAGACCATGTCCAGCTCTCCCCTGCCCTCATCACACAGATCCTTGGCCTGGTCAATAGTGACGAACACAGTTTCGCCCACGGCAAAGGCGCCGTATGGATCCAGCACATCCCGGCGCAGTTCCTTCAGGATCTCATGGCAGCCCGGTGTGGACAGGTAGTGTTCCTGGCCCGTCAAAGCCAGGCGCTTTTTGCCGTCGGCCAGGGTGTTTTTATAGATGATATTGATCACATCGCAGCGGAAGCCCACCACGCCCTTATCCAGCCAGAAGCGCATGATGTCCTTGATCTCGGCCATCACATCCGGATTACGCCAGTTGAGGTCCGGCTGTTTTTCCGCAAACAGGTGCAGGTAATATTCATCCTCACTGTTGCCGAATTTGCTCCAGGGACACAGCGCAAAGAAATTACCCCAGTTATTGGGCAGCTTCCCGTCTTTTCCCTTTTCAACAATATAGTAGTTCTTATATTTTTCGTCACCGGCCAGTGCCTTTTGGAACCAGGGGTGTTCATCGGAAGTGTGGTTGATCACCAGATCCATCACGATGCCGATGCCGCGGGCCTTGGCCTCAGCCACCAGACGGTCAAAATCCTCCATGGTGCCGAAAGCGGGCTGGATGGCCTTATAGTCGGCAATATCGTAGCCGTTGTCTGCATTCGGGCTGACATACACCGGCGACAGCCAAAGGGTATCGATGCCCAGCTCCTGCAGATGGTCCAGCCGGGAGATGATGCCGGGAATATCGCCCATGCCATCGCCATTGGAGTCCTGGAAAGAGCGGGGATAGATCTGATAGATCACCATGTCCTTACGAAAATTGTGCGCCATAAAATTCCCTCCTTGGGTGTTTTTTACCAGTATACCACACAATAACGCCCTTGGGAATATGGAGTTTTAAATTTTCGTTTATCACACAGTCTTCTCGTAGGGCGGGGTCATGACCCCGCCGGCGCAGTTTCGATATGGAAACGGCTGGTTTTTGCGCAGGTTATCGTCCAGCAATATAGAATAACCGAACGCTCAATTCCGGCAGTTGGGCGGCGGGGTCATGACCCCGCCCTACGAATGGTTGTGCGTTAATCCTCAGTTTATACAAAAAAAGCGCTCCCGGGGGGGCCGGGAGCGCTTTGGGTGCAGATATTTACTTCTTAATGGCGTTCAGGGCCTGGTTCAGCTGCAGCTTGGCAGCCATGGGGATGGCACCGCCGGCCATCTTAAGGGCATCAGACAGACGCATATTGCGCATGAAGTTCATCATTTCGGGGCTCATTTCGCCCATGGAGGACATCATAGCGTTGCCGCTCATGAAGCCCTGCATCAGCTTGCCCAGCAGGGCACCAGCCTCGGGATGATCCATCAGCACGCCCATCTTGTCCTTGATGGAGAAAGCATCCTTGGGGTACTTAAAGGCCTTCTTCATGGCCACGATCTCGGGATCGTCGAACCAGTTGGCACCCTCGTTGCCCTCGGGCAGATCGTAGGCGTAGTTATGCTCTGCAACGCCGTTGAAGCGGACTTCGTTGGACTTGACCTGGCCGGAGAAGGCAGAAACGGTGTTCTCGCCGTCAACGATGACATTTTCAAAGACGATCATATGATCCTGGGCCGCCTTGGTTGCCACCTGCTGGCCATTGACCACCAGGGTGACCTGGTCGCAGTTGGTGTAGACGGTCACATTGCGCTCGTCGGCGCCACGGTCGACAAAGCGGCAGCCAGCAACATAGACCATGGGCTCCGGATTCCACCATGCCTTGTAGATATAGAAGGCATCCTTCTTGATCTTGCGGTCATAGGTGATGAGGCCCTTGTTGTTACGGCCCTGGATGCCGCCCTCGTTACGGGCATCGGCAGCAAAGTCGAAGCAGTTCCACTGGTGAGTGGCCCACAGGTAGGGACGGGCCGCAAAGGTCTTCAACATTTCCTGGTGGTAGTGGTTGGCGTACTCCTCGGTGTAGTCGTGGTTCTCGGGGGTAGCGGAGTGCCAGGACAGGATGTTTTCAGCGCCGTACTCGGAAACGCCCAGGGGCTTATCGGGGTGCAGGGCGTGGAACTTGTCCAGCCAGGGACCGTTGTCCTCCACATCGCCGCCGTACCAGCCGAAGTAGTGGTTATAGGACACCACATCGGTGATGAAGTTATGCTCGGAGTCCATGGGGGTCATGGAGACCTGGGCCATGGTGGTCAGACGGCTGGGGTCCATAGCCTTGGCCAGCTCGTGCAGGTCACGCAGGTTCTGACGCAGGTCCTCCCGGTCCACGCCGATGAGGATCTCGTTGGAGATGCCCCAGAACATGATAGCAGGATGGTTGTAGTTCTGGGCCACCAGCTCGGTCATCTGAGAAATGGTGTTGTTATAGGCTTCCTCGCTGGGGATAAACTGGGAAATGAAGGGAATTTCTGCCCACAGGACGAAACCGGCTCGGTTGCACAGCTCGTAGAAATACTGGTCATGCTGATAATGGGCCAGGCGGATGGTATTGGCGCCCAGCTCCTTGATGAGGGCGATGTCCTCCTCGTGGTCGGCCTTGGAGATGGCCCAGCCCTTGTCCAGACGGTCCTGGTGACGGGCAACACCGTGCAGGGGCATGGACATGCCGTTGAGGTAGAAGCCGTGCTCGGCATCCACACGGAAGGAGCGGTAGCCATAAGTGACGGTGACAGCGTCCTGAGCTTCACCGTCTTCCAGGATGGTGGCGGTGCAGGTGTAGCAGTAAGGGTCATGGATGCCGTTCCACAGGTGGGGCGCCTTCACATCGATCAGCACATGGGTATGGGGCAGAGCCTCGGTGACAGCCTGGCCCACCACATTGCCTTCGGCATCCTTCAGTTCCACTTTGATCTCACAGCCGTCAGCATCCACGGGGAACAGATCCACACGGGTCTTGCCCACATTGTGAGGGGTGACGAAGACAGCATCGGTGCCGTCCATCAGCAGGTCGAAGTGGGCCTCATGGGTCTCGATATAGTTAACATCACGGTACAGGCCGCCGTAGAAGGTAAAGTCGGCGTTCTGGGGGTAGATATCGCAGGGGGCATTGGTGACGGTGCCAGTCAGCACATTGCCTTCCTTCTTCATGGCGGGGGTCAGCTCATACCGGAAAGTGGAGAAGCCGCCCTTGTGGCAGCCCAGCTCCCGGCCGTTGCAGTAAACGGTGGCCACATGGTTGGCGCCCTGGAATTCGATGTACTGCCGGGTGCCCTCGGTGGGATTGGGCAAGTCGATCTGATAGGTGCCGATGCCGCGCCAGTAGTCAGCGCCGCCGTCCTGGCCGTCCAGGGCGTTCCAGGTGTGGGGCAGGGCCACCTGTGCAAAAACCTCACCCTGCTTGGCGAACAGGGCCTCGGTCAAAAGTTTCTTGATTCTCATAGGTGTGTTTGCTCCTTTCGTTTCATTCGCTGCCTCTATTATAGGGGACAGTTGTGACACCGTCAAGATTTTTTTTGCAACAAAAAGGCCGCACCTGCGGGTGCGGCCTTTTTCTTGTCATTTTTCCTGCAGACATTCGTCAATCTTTGCCTGGATGCGACTCTTTACCAAAGCCGCCACCTCGGTGGCGGTCATACCGGAAAATTCCTCATAAGCAATGGGCGGCAGATAATGGATCTGCACCTTCAGAGGCTTACTTCCCTTCTGATCCAGGGCCTTGAAGCTGTCCACAAAGGCGATGGGCACGATGGGGCATTTTGCCTTCACTGCACAGCGGAAGCTGCCGCCGTGGAACTCGCCCATGGTATTACCCTGACGGCTGCGGGTGCCCTCGGGGAAAATCAGGTAATTGCGGCCCTGCTTCACTTCCTCGGTGACAGCCTGGATCACCGTCAGGGACTGGCGCACATCGGCCCGGTCCATGGGAAAGGACTTGGTACACTGCACGATCTGCTTCAGCAGCGGCACATTCACCAGCTCCTTTTTCAGCACGCAGCCCAGGGGGCGCTTGCAGGTGGCGGCAATGGCCACCACATCAAAGAGGCCCTGGTGGTTGCCGTAGAGCATAAAGCCATCCTGCTCCGGCAGGCTTTCCAGGCCGGAGACCACCAGGTCCACATTGGAGGCCTTGATGGCGTAAGTCAAGATTTTATGGATATGGTCCCACTTTTCCTGCTCCGGATAGCGATCGGTATATTTGGCATAATGGCACAGCTTGCCGTAAAGCCCCGGCACACGAAAAATATTCAGCAGCACCATTCTGACGATTCGGTTCATAAACATCCCTCCAAATGTGGATTGTACCATATCCGAGGGCAGATTGCAAGGTTTTCCGGCCGACTTCTTCGTAGGGGAGGGTCTTGACCCTCCCTCAACGTCGCAACATTTTGAGTTGTTTGATATTGCATAATGGAACATTCTGCACCGATTTGACAAACCCAAAATCGAAAGGTTTAGGGAGGGTCAAGACCCTCCCCTACAAATTTTGCCGTCAACAAGTCAGATAACAAACACAAAAAGAAATGACCCTTGGACCGCCGTACTTTTCGTACTGTCGCGACCAAGGGTCATTTCTGTTCATTCTTGGTATCTAACATCATTGGTTAACCTCTCTTTCTGCAGATTCCATGGTTTCAGATTTTTATTAACTTTTCTTCTTCAATTCCTGCTTCTCATCTGAATCCACAGTCAATGTTTGGGTTTTACCATTTCCTTGGAACCACCCTTTTGCTGGGTTTTGACACTTGCTTTCCTAACCTTGAACCATTACCAAAACATTTTTTCTCACTTTATTTCCCTTAAGCGGGAAGCTCTTATGTTGGAATTTTTCATTGCCGGATGGCTGTGTCCTGGTTTCCTTTTTGCGTTCTGACCTTATCCAATCGATTGATCTCTACTTGCCCAGTTTACTTCTTTTTGTTCCTGCTATTGCACGTAATAAAGCTTTGGATCCTGGTCAGGTATGCTTGGGTCGTTCCGCTGTCTTTAGGTGTTCCCCTTTGTGTCTATACTATAACATAACAATTCCCTTTCTTCAAGTTGGGATGTTGTATAAAAAACGCTTCTCGTCTTTGTGCAAAATACAAATTTACATAGCAGGCGGACACTCTCCAGTTGACAAAATGATCCTCTTTGTGATATGATGAATTTGATAAGCCGCTCTCCGGAGCGGTCTTTTTTGCAGATATCGGTACAAAGCCGAAACAACTGCATTTTTTGCAACATAAGGAGGGATTTTATGCATCCCGGACATATTTTCATGACCGCCTTCAACGCCGTCATGCCTATTATTTTGCTGATCCTGCTGGGGTATATCCTGCGGCAAAAAGGCTTTTTGACGGACGGTTTTTTGCAGAACGGCAACAAGCTGGTTTTTAAGCTCCTGCTGCCCACCATGCTGTTTATTAACATCTATCACATCGAGTCCCTCTCCGGCATCCGGTGGGATTTGGCCCTCTATGCTTTGGCAGCCATCCTGGTGATCTTCTGCCTGAGCCTGGTGACAGCCATCCTCACCACACCAGTGGCAGAACGAAGAGGTGTGATCCTGCAGTGCTGCTTCCGCAGCAATTTTGTGATCATCGGCCTGCCCCTGGCCGCTTCCCTGGGCGGCAGCGAAGCCGAGGCAGTAGCCGCCGTGCTGTCGGCAGTGTCCATTCCGCTGTTTAATGTACTGGCGGTGATTTCCCTGTCAGTATTTGTGGGCCGCAAAGAGTCCTTCGGGCAAAGTACCAAGCATATCCTGAAAAGCATCGTAACCAATCCCCTCATTATTGCGGTGGTCCTGGGTATGGTGTGCGTGGCCCTGCGGTGGGTGCAGACCGTCATTTGGGGAGATGTTCTGTTCCGGCTGGATACCCAGGCCTTTTTCTTCTTCGATGCCCTGCTGACCCTAAAAGACGGCACCACCGCCCTGGCGTTGATGGTGTTGGGTGGACAGTTCGTTTTCTCTGCCGTGAAGGAGCTGAAAAAGGAGATCATTGTGGCCACATTGTGGCGGGTGGTGTTCTCCCCTGTCATTGGCGTGGGCGGTGCGATTTTGCTGACCCACCTGGGGTTGCTCTCCTGCACCACCGCCGACTATCCGGCGCTGATCGCCCTCTACGGCTCCCCGGTGGCGGTGTCCAGCGCCATCATGGCCAAAGGTATGGGCAACGATGAGCAGCTGGCCACCCAGCTGGTGGTCTGGACCACCATTTTTTCCGGCATCACCGTGTTCCTGGGTGTGTGTATTCTGATGTCCACCGGTTTGATTGTTGCATAATTCCACTTCAAAAATAAAATGCGCTCCTGCGTTGCTGCAGGAGCGCATTTTGCGTTTATT
>JAZUBW010000044.1:0-10115 GCA_045638785.1 Faecousia sp. | reverse complement strand
TCCACGGGAATGGTGATACGCAGTGCGGAACCTGCCACTGTCAGCGTGGCCATCAATGCGGTAAAAACGATCTTTCTTGTGGAGATTTTGGATGACTGGTTCATGGGATCGCCTCCTTGTGAGTTCATTATACTGAAAACTGGCTATAAATACAGTGCCAAATACATATTAAAAAACAATGCCAGATAGAAAAAGAAGAAATCTGCACGAATTCAGCGAAAAAAAGACTGTACAGAACTGTGGGGAAATGCTACAATATAAAAAGCGTATAAACAAGAAATTTTTACAGATATTCTGAAAGGGGATCATTATCATGAGACTGATTCGCGCCAAGGACTATGCTGACGTCAGCCGTAAGGCTGCAAACATCATTGCTGCACAGGTACACCTGAAGCCCGACTGCGTTCTGGGTCTGGCTACCGGTTCCAGCCCTGTTGGCACTTACAAGGAGCTGATCGCCAAGTATGAGTCCGGCGAACTGGACTTCTCCCAGGTCAGCACCGTGAATCTGGACGAGTATGTGGGCCTGACCAAGGATCACGATCAGAGCTACGCTTACTTTATGCGCACCAACCTGTTCGACCATGTGAATATCGACCAGGCCAACTGCAACATTCCCGATGGCACCAATCCCGATGCTGCCGGCGAGTGCGCCCGGTATGGCGCCGTCATTGAAGCTTTCGGCGGCGCTGACCTGCAGCTGCTGGGTCTCGGCCCCAATGGCCACATTGGCTTCAACGAGCCTGCTGACCAGTTCGTGAAGAACACCAACAAGGTAGAGCTGACCAAGGCCACCATCGATGCCAACGCCCGCTTCTTCGAAACTCGGGACGATGTTCCCAAGTACGCCTACACCATGGGCATCGGCTCTATTATGAAGGCTAAGCGTGTGCTGCTGGTAGTCAACGGCGAGAAGAAGGCCCAGGCCGTGAAGGATTGCTTCTTTGGCCCCATCTGCCCCCAGGCTCCCGGCTCTATCCTGCAGCTGCACCCGGATTTCATCCTGGTGGCTGACGAGGACGCCCTGAGCCTGGTAAAGGATCTGCTGTAAACAAAACAAAAAAGCACGCAGGTGATGCCTGCGTGCTTTTTCTTATCTTTGAATTTTGTGCATAAAAAAGCGGGGCCGATGACACGCCCCAACACTATCACTATAACACACTGATTTTGGAATGTCAATAGAGAAAGTCCGTGATACACGCAATTTTGTCTTTTGCACAAAAACATATGCGTGAGTTTGTGAACTATCCCATCTTGCAAAATGAAAAAAGGCGTGCTATTATATAGACACAAAGAGGTGATACCAATGTACAGGTAAAACTTCCCAAGCGAATCAGGCTTTCCAAAAAAACTTCCGATTACATACATCTTGAGTCAAAAACAAAAGAATGCCAACGGAAACATTCAAATTTTGTCTGAAGAAAGCTTGATTTAAACTGTAGAAAGAGAGGTTACCCAATGATTGACCCCACCAATTTCATGGAATAACCCTTGACGATGCGAAGTGATTAATCGCAAACGTCAAGGGTTATTTCATTTTATAGATTCTTCGCCCGAAGGGGCGATTTTTTTATTCCCACAGACTGCCGGCCAGCCAATCGGCCCAGTTCCAGCTGCGCAGGTCATGCCACAGAGGATCCCAGTAACGGACGCTGCGATCCTGCTCCATGAAGGCCTGGGCAGCCCGGTTTCCGCTTTCTGCCAGCTCAGCGATGTAGGGGACAGCGCCGGCGGACAGGGTGGTCAGATAGGCCACATCGATCTGTTCCAGGGTGCCGCTCTGATAGGCCTGCACATTGTAGCGGGCCACCACCGTGTCCACATCGGCCCACAGCACCACAGCGCCCATGACGAGCGCTGTCAGCAGCACCACCTTCATATAGGGCATCTTGGGCACGAACAGCCAAATGCAGACCAGGGCCGTGGCCAAACCCAAGAACACCATGATGACCTCCGTCAGCACCCGCAGTCGGGTCAGACCGTAGGAGCCGATGTACATGGCCATTTTGGCGCTGGCGGTCACCACGAAAAACAGGGTGATGAGGCCAATGAAGAGGCAGAAAACCTTTGTGGAAAGGGGTGTTTTCTCTTCCTTTTGCACCAAACCTACCGCCAGGGCGATGAGGCCCAAATTGATGGCGCACAGCCAACCCATTTCGAAAAAGCCACGGCGGGCGTATTCGGCCATGGTGTAGCCCTGGGGCAGGATCCCGGAGAGGCCGCCAGCAAAATAGGCCAGCTGGCTGAAGAGGTACACCAGGTACACCACACAAATCATTGCCAGCACGGTATTCACCGTCAGAGGGTGAATGCCCTTGCGAGCGGTGGCCAGCTTCGGATCGGGGTTTTCGTACCGCAGGGCGATGCCCCGGGTGTATAGCACGCAGGCGGTGCCGGTGCCCATCAGCAGGGTGATGATGATCTGGGGCACATCCACAGCAGGGAGCTTGCCCATCAGACCGGCGAAGGCGGCATCGGCAGAGATCAGCAGAAATACCACGACCACCAGCAGCGGCACGGACAGCAGCAGGCCCACCAGCACGGCACCGGTCTTTTTGCCGGCGGTTCCGCTGCTGCGGAAGGCATCTCCCAGGCCCCGAAGGGATTCCGACAGCTTGCCGAAGCCCAGCCGGAAGAAGACGCCGGGGGCATCGGCCAGGGAGGTGAAGCCGGCAGGGCTGTGGCGGTTCTGGCTGGCCTGCAGACCCAGGCCCAGGTTCACCGACACAAACAGGAAGCACACCATGACGAATTTGACAAAGCCGTCATCGGAGCGGGCAAAGCCGGCGGTGATCACCAGGCTAAGGATCAGCAGGGCACCGCTGTAGAAGCCCGGCTTTCGCCCGCAGCGCCAAAGGTAGAGGGTGGATGCCAGGATGCACAGGGTCTGCGCTACGGCGTAGCCCAGGTGGAAGCCGGCGAAGCAGACGAAATTGGCCAGGGCCAGGCCGCAAAGCAGCGCAAGCAGGCCAAAGCGCAGCTCCCGCTTGCCGGTGGGAAAGGCAAAATAGGACAGGGCAGGGAATTGTTCATTGGATTCCATAGTCGTTTCTCCCATTCAAATTTCAATCGTTGGCCCAATCCTGGAAATCGGGATCATTTGTGTATTCCAGCAGGTCGCCAGGTTGGCATTTAAGCTCCCGGCAGATGGCATCCAGGGTTTCGAACCGGACGGCCTTGGCTTTGCCGGTCTTGAGGATGGATAGGTTCGCCTGGGTCAGGCCGATGCGCTTGCACAGCTCCAGGGAAGTCATCTTCCGCTTGGCCAGCATCACATCCAAATTTACAATAATTGCCATAGCCTCACCTCAGATCGTCAGGTCGTTTTCTTCCTGCAGGGCCACGGCGGCATCCAGCACCTGGGCCAGCACACTGACCACCAGGCTCAGAAAGCCCATAATGGCGGCAAACAGGATCATAGGCAGGGCAAACACCACGGCCACCAGGCACACGGCAGCCACGATGCCGCAGCAATGCTGCACAATCCGCACCTGCCGCACATTTTCCCGGACGAAGACCTGGCCGGCAAGAATGTTCCGCATCAGCTTGTCTGTACTGAATAAAGCGATGCCGATGACGCAGGCGCAAAGGATGTAGGCGATCCAAATGCCGGTCAGATCCTCCTTGGGCGGGTAATAGCCCAACAGGTCAGCATACCACCGCAGGAGGGTGGGCAGGGTAAAAATCAGCGCAGCCACCACTGCCATGACCACACGGTTGGCCCAAAGGGTCAGTTTTGCAAGGGTTTTTGTTTTCATATCCGCACCTCCATTTTTTGCTAGGATAGCACATGAATTATCGAATGTCAATAACAAATTACTAAATTATGATAATCGCTCTGCGGGGTTAATGGCAGAAGAAACGGGAAAAGAAGGAATTTTCCTCTTGAAAAACGAGAAAAATGTGGTAGAATAGGGAGGATTTTTGAAAGAAAAGAGCTGCATTTTATGAAAAGAAAATATGCTTTGCATGGCATTCAGTTCACGATGCACCGGGCATCGTCTTTTTTGCGGAAAAATGTGGTGATGCTGGTGGCCCTGCTGGCAGCGGTGGTGACCTGTTTTATCGTGCCGCCGGACAAGGAGTACCTGGGCTATTTTGATATCAAGACCCTGACCTGTCTGTTCTGCGTGTTGGCAGTGGTCTGTGCCCTTAAAAACATCCAGTTTTTCTACATACTGGCAAAAAAGATCGTCCAGTTCTTCCGCAATGCCCGGATGGCGATCCTGGCGCTGGTGTACATCACCTTCATCGGCTCCATGTTGATCGCCAATGATATGGCCCTGCTGACCTTCCTGCCCCTGGGCTATCTGGTGCTTTCCACCACCGGCAAGCAGAAATACATGGCCTTCACCTTTGTCATTCAGAACATTGCTGCCAACCTGGGTGGCATGCTGACCCCCTTCGGCAATCCCCAGAATCTGTACCTGTACACCAAATTTGCCATTCCCACCGGCGAATTTATGATGATCATGCTGCTGCCCTTTGTGGTTTCCGTGGTGCTGATCACGGTATGCTGTCTGATTTTTGTGAAGCCCGAGCCCCTGCAGGTGGCTGATGAAAAGGTGCGGCTGCCTTTCTGGAGAACGCTGCTGTATTTGGCGCTGTTTGCCCTGGCCATTGCCATCGTGTTTCGTGGCATTCCCTATCAGCTGGGCCTGGTGGTGATCCCGGCGGTGCTGCTGATCGTGGATCGCAAGGCTTTGAAAATGGTGGACTATCCGCTGCTGCTGACCTTTGTGTTCTTCTTCGTCTTCTCCGGCAATATGGCCCGGATCGACCTGGTGCGGCAGATTTTCTCGGGGCTGCTGAACAAGGGCACCCTGCTGTTCTCCATTTTGTCCTGTCAGTTCATCAGCAACGTGCCTTCGGCTATTTTGCTGAGCCAGTTTACGGAGAATTACCGGGATCTGCTGCTGGGCGTCAACATCGGCGGCGTGGGCAGCCTGATCGCCTCCCTGGCCAGCCTTATCACGTTCCGGGAGTACACCGCCCACAATCCCGGCAAGACCGGCTATTATATGCGGGTGTTTACCATGTTTAACCTGTTGTTCTTGGTGGTGCTGGTGCTGTTTGTGCTGTGGTAAGGGTTGCAAAAGGGCAGAATTGTGGTATACTGTTCCCAAGGAGGGATGAAGCATGAAATTTCCCTGGAAGGGATTGGCGATTGGCAGTGGCATTTTGACACTGCTGGTGGCGATCCGAAGTTTTGTGACCGTAGAGCGTGCGATTTATTACGGCAAAAAGTATGGCATGCAGCTGGTGATGCAGGATCCCTGGCTCTATGTGGGCCTGGCGGCCGCGGCCGTTTGTGTGGTAGCGCTGCTGGTGCTGGCAGATCAGGAGAGCAAAAAGCAGCATGCAGAGCCGGAAGCGACTGAGGAAGAAAATTGAATCAATAAAACGCCATGGCATTTGCCATGGCGTTTTTTGCGTATAGGGGGCTGTTTTTTGCGGATACTAAGGGCGAAAGGGGAGAAAGAGATGAAAAAGGAAGAGAAACCACCCGTAAATTGGGAGGTCAAAGACCCTAAGCCGCCGGTGGTCCGTTCGGGGCATTTGGAGGATCAGAAACGGTAAATTGTTGTTTAGCGGCGAAGCCGCAATCGCTTCCCCCGGGGGGAAGCTGTCATAAAAATCCCAAAAGGGTTTTTATGACTGAAGAGGAATGCGGGCGGAAAAGTTGCATATCAGGCAATGTAAAGGCTTATCCCAGATCTTCGCATGGTACCATTTGCTGTTTCTGCGAATAAAATCGGTTCTGCCGCCGTTCCTCTTCCGACTCAAAATATGCCTTCAGGCATATTTTGAGCCACCTTCCCCCCGGGGGAAGGTACGCGCCTACGGCGCTATAAACAACGATTTACGGTAGGAATGGGCGCAAAAAGCTCCGGGAGGGTGACTCCCGGAGCTTTTAGTGTTTTTTAGCCAAGCTTGGCGCCGGCGGGGATGGCGTCGTCGATCATCAGCAGGTTCAGCTTCTCTTCGCCGTTATCGGTGTGGATGGCGGAGATCAGCATACCGCAGGACTCTCTGCCCATCATCTTTCTGGGGGGCAGGTTGACAATGGCCACCAGGGTCTTGCCGATCAGTTCCTCGGGCTTGTAGAACTTTGCGATGCCGGAGAGGATCTGACGGGGGTTGCCGGTGCCGTCGTCCAGGGTAAACTGCAGCAGCTTATCGGACTTCTTCACATTCTGGCAGTCCAGCACCTTCACAGCACGGAAATCAGACTTGCAGAAGGTATCGAAATCCACATTTTCGGTGGACAGAGGCTCGACCTCAATGGGGGACTTGGGCTTAGACAGTTCTTCCAATTCTTTCAGCTCCTTTTCCATATCAATGCGGGGGAACAGGGGGGCACCCACGGTGGTGGTCCAGCTGCACTGGTTGCACAGGCAGAAGTGCAGATCGTTCAGGACACGGCCCTCGTCGGACACATTCAGCAGATCCAGAATGGCCTTGCTGGAGTCGGGCATGAAGGGGGTGATGAGGACGGCGGCCACACGGATGGCCTCGCACAGGTTCTTCATGACCTGCAGCAGGCGCTGCTTGGTTTCCTCGCTCTTTGCCAGGATCCAGGGAGTGGTCTCGTCGATATATTTGTTGGCGCGGTCCAGCAGGCGGAAAACTTCAGCCAGGGCATTGGAGAACTGGAACTTGTCCATCTGCTGCACATAGTTTGCCACCACCTCGTCAGCCAGGGTCTTCAGTTCGCTATCCAGCTCGGCAATTTCGCCGCCGACGGTCAGCTGGCTGTCAAAATACTTCTGGCTCATGGCGGTGGTGCGGGACACCAGGTTGCCCAGGGTGTTGGCCAGGTCGATGTTGATGGTGTTGATCAGCAGTTCATTGGTGAAGTTGCCGTCGGAACCGAAGGGGAAGGTCCGCAGCAGGAAGAAGCGCAGGGCATCCACGCCGAAACGCTCGCTCAGCAGGTAGGGATCGACGACGTTGCCACGGGACTTGGACATCTTCTCGCCGTTGAAGTTCAGCCAGCCATGGCCGTAGACATGCTTGGGCAGGGGCAGATCCAGGCTCATCAGCATGGCGGGCCAGATGATGGAATGGAAACGGACGATCTCCTTGCCCACGAAGTGGACATCGGCGGGCCAGAATTCCTCCAGGCCGGTCTTCTTGTCGTTCTGGAAGCCCAGAGCGGTCATGTAGTTGAAGAGGGCATCGATCCACACATAGACCACGTGGCCGGGGTCAAAGTCCACCGGCACGCCCCAGGTGAAGCTGGTGCGGGACACGCACAGATCATTCAGACCGGGCTTAATGAAGTTGTTGACCATTTCGTTGACACGGGATCTGGGTTGCAGGAAATCGGTGTTCTCCAGCAGGTCACGGACCCGGTCGGCGTACTTGGACAGCTTGAAGAAATAAGCTTCTTCCTTGGCGTCCTGGACTTCACGGCCGCAGTCGGGGCACTTGCCGTCGACGAGCTGGCTGTCGGTCCAGAAGGACTCGCAGGGCTTGCAGTACTTGCCGGCGTATTCGCCCTTGTAGATGTCACCACGCTCATACATCATCTTAAAGATCTTCTGGATGGCTTCCACATGGTAGTCATCGGTGGTGCGGATGAAGCGGTCGTGGGAGATGTTCATCAGCTTCCACAGGTCCAGCACGCCCTTTTCGCCCAGGACGATGTTGTCGACAAACTGCTGGGGGGTGACGCCGGCCTCCTTGGCCTTGTCCTCGATTTTCTGGCCGTGCTCATCGGTGCCGGTGAGGAAGCACACGTTGTAGCCCTGCAGCCGCTTGTAGCGGGCCATGGTGTCGGTGGCGACGGTGCAGTAGGCGTGGCCGATGTGCAGGTTGGAAGAGGGGTAGTAGATGGGGGTGGTAATGTAGTAATTACCCTTGCATGCGTTGCACATAAAAATTCTCCTTTACAAAATAGAAAACGCCCCTGGAAAACCCAAGGGCGTGAATTTACGCGGTACCACCTTGTTCTCGTCAACGCACAAGCCACACCGCTCCATTTCCTGCAAGCAGGAAATTCCGCCAGTGGCTTGGCATTTCCTCTTCCCCACAAAGGCCATCCGCTTTTGCGGGGCCCCATTTTGTTGAAGAAGAAAGACGACTCATAAACGCGATAACGGGCGCACCCGGGAATGCCTACCTATCGACACTCCGGCTCCGAGACCATGTTCGCCAAACGCTGCCGTACCCCCTTCGCACCAACCGGGGTTCGCTGAACGGTTTTACCTGGTTACTCTTCTCTTCACTGCCTTTTTCGTATATGAAAGCATTATATCCACAAAGGGCCGTTTTGTCAACCAAAAACTGTGTTTCGACAATTTTTGCGACAAATTTCAGGAAAAAATAAGAAAATTTCAAAAAAGGTTGCACGTTTGCGTGCAACCTTTTGCGTTTCTGCGTGTATGGGTGAAGGGAGTGATGCAATGCAACAGGAAAACGGGGGAAGAACCTTGAAAGAGAGGATCCGCTCCGGACAGATCCGCCGGGAGGATGTGATCCGCCGCCTGGCGGAGCTGGCCTTTGGCAAGGCAAACGATTGCGTGCGGCTGGCCCTGGAGGATGCGCCGGAGCTGAGTCGGCTGGATCTGTCGCTGCTGAGCGAGGTCAAGCGCAACGACAAGGGCACCGTGGAGATCCGCCTCATTGACCGGCTGAAGGCTCTGGAGCAGCTGGCCCAGGCGGCCGGGGAGGACAACCGGGGTGCGGAAGAATTCCTCAGAGCCTTGACGGAAGGCGGGGAGGAGGCGTGAAGCAGACAGGTTTTTCCCCAAAACAGCGAAGGGTGCTGACCTGGTGGCTGCCCGGCAGTGCGGACCGGGACAAGGAAGCAATCGTCTGCGACGGCGCGGTGCGTTCCGGCAAGACCCTGGCCATGGGGCTGGCTTTCTTCCTGTGGGCCAGCACCTGCTTTGACGGGCAGCGGTTCGGCGTCTGCGGCAAGACCATCGGGTCCCTGCGACGCAATGTGCTGTCGGAGATTTTGCCCATGCTGTCTGCCATGGGGGCGGTGTGGAAGGAGAAACGGACGGAAAATCTCATTACCCTTCGGCTGCTGGGCCATGAAAACAGCTTCTACACCTTCGGCGGCCGGGACGAAAGCTCCGCAAGCCTCATCCAGGGCATCACCTTTGCCGGGATCCTCATGGACGAGGTGGCGCTGATGCCCCGGTCATTTGTGGATCAGGCCTGCGCCCGCTGCTCGGTGGCCGGCAGCCGGCTGTGGTTCAACTGCAACCCGGCCGGGCCGGAGCATTGGTTCTACAAAAGCTGGATCCTGGAAGCGGAGCAGAAAAACTGCCTGCGGCTGCACTTTACCATGGAGGACAACCCCTCGCTGACGCCGGCCATTCGCCGGCGCTATGAGCGGCTCTACACCGGGGTCTTCTACCGGCGGTTTATTTTGGGCCAATGGGTTCAGGCGGAGGGTCGGGTGTATGACTTCTTTTCGCCGGAGATGGTGGCTCTGCCGCCCAAAGAGCCGCTGGAGCAATACTACATATCCTGCGATTACGGCACCGTCAATCCTACCTCCATGGGCCTTTGGGGCAGGAAAGGGGAAACTTGGTATCGGATCCGGGAATTTTACTTCAACTCTCGGGCAGAGCATCGGCAGATGACCGATGCCGAGTATGCCGATGCATTGGAAAAGCTGGCCGGCGGCCGGCCCATTACGGCGGTGATCGTGGATCCGTCGGCGGCCAGTTTCATTGAGGTGTTGCGACGCAAAGGGCTGCCGGTGCGGAAGGCCAAAAACGATGTGCTGGCCGGCATCCGGCTGACGGCGGATCTGCTGAAAGCGGGAAAGGTGGTCATTTGTGAGGGCTGCGAGGATTGCCTGCGGGAACTGGACAGCTATGTGTGGGATCTGCAGGCCGGGGGTGACCGGGTGAAGAAGGAAAATGACCACGCCATGGACGACATGCGCTATTTTGTGTCCACGGTGTTGGGCAGCACTGGCGACGGCTTTGCAGCATGCAGCGTGGAACGGAAACGATGAGAAGGGAAATTGTTGTTT
Organism: Faecousia sp.; assembly: GCA_045638785.1. Classification (GTDB taxonomy): domain Bacteria; phylum Bacillota; class Clostridia; order Oscillospirales; family Oscillospiraceae; genus Faecousia. Next base: position 112 of record JAZUBW010000044.1, on the reverse strand, counting down.
AGCAAAGCTCTGTAGGGAACGCTGTCCTCAGCGTTCCGACCGCGAAGCGGCACAATTTTGCACCGCAGCATCGCAGAAAGATGCAGAAAATTCGCCCATCGAGGTCGAATTT
>JAZUBW010000043.1:0-1812 GCA_045638785.1 Faecousia sp. | reverse complement strand
GCTCACCGACCTCACCACGGGCAACTTCCGCCCCGGATTCATCGATGATCTTGATTTCCCAAAGGTAGCCGGGTTTGCCGATGGCACCGACCTTGTGCGTATTTTCCACACCCAAATGTACACAGCCGGGTCCGATGGATTCAGACAGACCGTAATTGGTATCATACTGATGATGGGGGAACTTTTCCATCCAACGGCGGATCAAGCTCGGCGGCACCGGCTGTGCGCCGATGTGCATCAGCCGCCACTGATCCAGATAATAGTCGCCGAGATCAATGCGTCCGGAATCCACAGCATCCAAAAGGTCCTGCGCCCAGGGCACCAGCAACCAAACGATGGTACACTTCTCTTCCGTTACGGCCCGCAGGATCCACTCCGGTTTCACACCTCGCAGCAAAACCGCTTTGCTACCGGAAAGCAAGGAGCCAAACCAGTGCATCTTAGCACCGGTATGATACAGCGGCGGAATGCAAAGGAACACATCATCCCGGGTCTGGCCGTGGTGATTCTGCTCTACCATACAGGCACAGTTCAAGGATCTGTGATCATGCAATATTGCCTTCGGGAAACCGGTAGTACCGGAGGAGAAATAGATAGCCGCATGATCATCCTCTGTCAGCGCCACGGGAGGGGCACTGGAAGAACAAAAGCCTGTCAGTCTCATGCAGTCTTCTGTATAATCGGGCGCGTTTCTGCCCACGAAGAACATCATTTTCAAAAAGTCCAGATTGGAAGAGATGGCATCCATTCGGCTGATAAATTCGGGGCCAAATACCAGCACTTCCACATCTGCAAGCTCCAGACAATACCGGATCTCATCGGAGGAATAGCGGAAGTTCATGGGCACAACAATACATCCTGCTTTTAGAATACCAAAGTAAATGGGCAACCACTCCAGACAGTTCATCAGCAGGATCGCTACCTTCGTGCCTTTTTTCAGGCCACGGCTCAGCAGAAGATTGGCGAAGCGGTTGGCACGCCGATCAAAATCGCGCCAGCTGATCTCTCGGCGGTAAGGCGCATCGGGATTTGCGTTTTCAATCAGGTTGAAGTCTCGCCATGTAACAGCGTTATCCCGTTCTTCGGAAGGGTTGATTTCCACCAGCGCGGACTCCGAACCATATAATCTGGCATTGCGTTCCAAATAATCCGTAATGACCATAAGAATACTACCTTTCAACTTTTGTGTGATGGTTGGGACAAAAAAAGCCCTCTGCATCCAGCAGAGGACGAGTTTACCCCGTGGTACCACCTCAATTTACCGCGGAGCCGCGGCCTCATCCGATCCCAACAGACCGTAAGCGCAATATCGGGCGCACCCCGTCTCCGCCTACTTAATATGTTCAGCAGAGCCGCTCAGAAAGGAATTCGGCGCAGTCCTTCTGCTGCCTTGCACCGGACGGCAGCTCTCTGGTAGAAGGATGGGGCGCGTACTGGTTTTCATCATCGCGTTCGTTTTATTGACTTTACCACTTTTTCAAAACAATGTCAATAACAAACCATCATAATATTTAAAAAACAGTGTTTTAATTTGTGCAACATGTCGCGCCCATCTGTAGAACATTCCTAAAAAGCCATCCCGATTGGGATGACTTTTTCTTTTGGTGGACGATATAGGACTCGATTTGCATTTTCGCTCTTGGCGAAAATAATGGTTCGGCTCCGTCCAGCCGTCGCCGGTGGCGCTCGTCCGCGCCGCATTTAAATGGGTACGCGTCCGCTATCTGAATGCCATACCAAAAGAAAAAAGCCATCCCGATTGGGATGACTTTTTCTTTTGGTGGACGATATAGGACTCGAACCTATGACCTT
>JAZUBW010000042.1:0-36501 GCA_045638785.1 Faecousia sp. | reverse complement strand
GACAGCTTCCAGTTGGAGCCACGGCGCTTATCGCGGCGGGCCTTGGACACTTTACACTTAGGGACAGCCATGGTGACACCTCCTTGGTCAAACTGCTTTTTACAGCATTCATTTTGTTTTTTACTTCTCAAGAAGCTGCTTCAAAGCAGCAAATCTGGGGTCCAGCTCCTTCTGGCAATTGCAGGGTTCGACGTTCAGGTTGCGGCCGCAACGGCAGCACAGACCCTTACAATCTTCCTTGCACAGCAGTTTGGAATCCATGTTCAGCACGAACACAGTACGGACAATGTCCTCCAAATCGGCGCTGTCTCCCTCCAGAGGGAATACCCATTCATCTTCGTTATCTTCATCGGCCAGTTCCGTAACCAGCACCACATTCACAGGGAGCTCGATCTCTCTGTCGAAATTGGAAGCGCAGCGGTCGCATACGCCGTGGATGCAGGTGCGGATCTGACCCGTCATCATCAGCACACCGGCGGTGTTGCGGACGATGCCATCGGCCACTACAGGTTCCGATACCGGGTAGCAGGTGCCGAACTGAAGGTCGCTCAGATCGATGCTGGTGGAAAAGGGAACGCTCGCACCGGGACAGTCAATGATTTTAGCCAGTCCTAACAGCATAGTATCCCCCTTCTTCGCAGTCATGCTCAAGTATTATACAGGGTTTTATCGCATTTGTCAAATACTATTTTACAAAATTTTCGGATTTTTTTGCAGGCACATCAGCCCCAGCAACCAGCGCAGGTCTTCCCTGCCCGTGATGCCGCAAATTCCCAGAAAAGAATAGGCCAGCAGCAGAAATGCCGCCACTTTTGCCGCCGGATTTGGTAGCGTCGCTGCCAGGTGGCAGGCACTTAGCAGAGCCGCCAGGATCAGCAGCGGGATATGGGCTCGCAGGCGCAGGCCCGTCCGGCGCAGAAGCAGGTACAGGCTCAGGCCAGCATTGATGAGGTGGGTCACCAGGAAGCTGAGAAAATAGCCCTGCATCCCCCATCGGGGCAGCAGAATGTACAGGCCAAGCACATCCAGGGCCGCCGTGAAAATATTGACCCGGACGCAAATTTTCTGCAGGCCCAGGCCCTTATTCATGGCATCGATGATGGCATCGCAATAGAGCATGGGCACCAGCAGCGCATAGGCTGCCAAATACTGCCCTGCCTGGTGGCTTTGGTACAGCCGCAGGCACAGCACATCCGACAAAACAAACAGCACGCCGCCGCAGCCAACGCCGTACAGCAGGGCCACACGCAGGCTTCTGCGGGCAAGATATCGGATTCGGGTCAAACTACCGGCGGCATTGCACCGGGCCAGTTCCGCGGTCAGCAGGTCTGCCAGGGCGTACAGAATAGCCGCCGGGAACATCAGCACCGGGAATACCATGCCGCTGACCATGCCGAACTGAGCCAGAGCGCTGTCGGTATAGAGGGCCAGTCGTTTGGGTACCATCAGGTTTTCCACTGTGTTGATGCCAACTTTCAAATCGTCCGCCACGGCCAATGGCAAAGCCGTTTCTCGCAGTCGGTGTCCAACGCAGAGCCTAGGACCGCCGCCGGACCTTTCTTTCATTCGCAGAAGGATCAAGCAGGACAAAGTCAGCAAACTTCCCATACAACTGCCCAGCACCACGCTTTGGCAGGCTCGACCCGCATCGTGACCGGCCCAGTTCAGCAACGCCAGGGCCGTCACTGCCATGGAGCAGAGCTGCTCTGCCACCTCCACTGCTGCCAGGGTAGTGATGCGGTTTGCCGCAGTAAAATATCCCACCATGACGCCTACAAAGCAATTGACCGGCAGAAAGGCTGCAAACAGACGGACTGCTTGTACGGTACGGATGTTGCCGATCCAGTTTTGGGCGATCCAGGGGGCGAAGCCATAGACCAAAGTGCCGATGGTGCCGCTGAAAAGAAGGCTGTAGCCAAAGCAGGCGGATAAGACCCAGGTGACATTTTGAGGTCTTCCCTTCCCCAGTTCCTCCGCAGTTAAGTACATGGCGGCGGTGCGGATGCCGGCCATGCCGCAGGTCTGGGTCATGGAAGCCACGGACAACACCAGCTGCAGCAGGCCGATACCTGCCGCACCGATGCGTCCGGAAAGAAAGACCTGAAAGGAGGTGCTCACCAGCCGCAACAGCAGGTTCACCCCCGTCAGCAGCAATGCACTGTAAAAGATCGGCAGTTTCTTCATGCGCACACCCCCTCTGTCCAAGCTATGCGGACAAGTTGAGATGTATGCCAAGGTAAATTGTTGTTTACAAAGGCTTCCCCCGGGGGAAGCTGTCGCCAAAAGCGGCTCTTCGGAACCGATTTTGGTGACTGATGAGGGTCTTAATAGCACCGAATAATCGTACACTGTAGGTCAAATTCGTGCTAGGCTATCCCTCATCCGTCTTATCCAATTCGCCCCGCAAGAAGGCGAATTGGATAATCCACCTTCCCCCAGGGGAAGGCTTTGGTACGCGAAACAACAATTTATCTTACCAAGAAAAAGAAGGCTTCTTGATCAGAAACCTTCTTTTCATTTCAATTACAGCACTTCCAGGACGAATTTCCAGCTGATGCGGTAACGGATTCGACAAATTGGAGTTGGTCAATTTCTTTGCCAACATTCATTTGTAACATACATCAAATGATATCGTAATTGCTTGAGCAATCTGTCTGACAATTGGTTATATTGCTTTCCTAAACCCATTTTGTCAGCATAGCACGGTGGAGAATCGTTCCATGAACCCATAGCGCCAAAGACATCAGCGGTCTCCACCGCATAATATATTCCCTTGAACTCGTTGGGGATGTGTTCAGGAACATTATGTTCTTCTATTTGGGAAAAATCACACATTCCATTGTATGCCTTATGAAAGACATCAGCAAAATAAGGAAATCCGATTTTTTCGGCAAATGTACCGATATCCAAAAGTGCGGATTTTAACTCTTCGGTGTTATTAGTATAAGTTAATTCTTTTTTCGGCATCTTTATGCCGTGCTGTTCCCTATAAATTATGACCCAACCGTTTCGTTTGTGAGCAAAATCCCAAACAGGAACAAAATACGAGACTTTCCCATTTTTCCAAAAGCATACAATTACACCTTGTGAAGTATTTGCAAATCCCAACAGATGTCTGTGATTGGTTGCTGTCGGAATAATAAACTTGATATCACACAAACCTCGTTTTTGGCAAATATTATACCATTCTTGAACAGAATCCGTTTCAGTTGCTCTCCAAACAGCGAACGGAGAAGAAAAAATAAACTTTATTGACAGTACAAATTTGCTTGGGGTAAATTCTATATCATTATTGTCATAAAGGGCTTTTCTGGCACAGCATACTATACTGCTCATCTGTGCAATTTCACCATTCATAAAATTTTCTCCTTTCGCCAAATTCAAGTTTATCGAACTGATAAAAGTAGTGGCAGGAGCAAGCTCCCGCCACTACGATGAATTAGAGAGCCTTCAGCACTTCCAGGACGAATTCCCAGGTGCGCTTAGTGGAGGCGATGCCCAGCTTTTCACGGCTGGTATGGATGTCGTGCATCTCGGGGCCGATGGAAACAGCGTCCAGGCCGGGCAGCTTCTCGCCCAGCAGGCCGCACTCCAGACCGGCATGGATGGCCACCACCTCAGGAGCCTTGTTGTACATCTCAGTGTAGACCTTCACCATGGTATCCCGCAGGACGGAATCTTCCTTGTACTCCCATGCAGGGTACTCACCCATCTGGCTGTAGCTGCCGCCGTAGTTTTCAGCGATGGTACGCAGCTTGGTCAGCAGATCCTGCTTCTCCTGGTTGACAGAGGAACGGACGGACCAGGTCAGGCTCAGCTCCTCATCCAGCTTGGCAACGCCCAGGTTCAGGCTGGTCTGCACCAGGCCGGGAATCTGCTTGCTCATGGCCTGGATGGCGTTGGGCACTTCGCACAGCAGAGCAGTGACCTTGGCAGTCTCCTCAGCAGAAAGAGCGTTGCCGCCCAGAGCATCGGCATTGAAGGCCTCGACGATTGCTTCGGGCTCAGCGTAATTGGCACGGATCTCAGCCTGCAGTTCAGCGGCGATGGCATTGATGGACTCCAGCTCCATGCCCAGAGAGATGGCATTGACCTCGCAGGATCTGGGGATGGCATTGTCCTTGGAGCCGCCGGCGAAGGACACCAGGCACAGAGGCATCTTCTCCTGGATGCGGCGCATAAACTCGCCCATGACCTTGCTGGCGTTGGCACGGTTCTTATGGATCTCCACACCGGAGTGACCGCCCTGCAGGCCGTCCACCACCAGGCGGATGGCGGGGCCGTACACGGCCTTGCGGGTCACGGGCAGGTGGATGGTGGCTCTTGCGCCACCGGCGCAGGAAACGGTGAAGATGCCCTCTTCCTCAGAGTCGATGTTCAGCAGAAGACGACCCTTCAGCATGGAAAGGTCGATACCGGCGGCACCAAACATACCGGTCTCCTCGTCCACGGTGATAACCAGTTCCAGCGGAGGATGGGGAATGGACTTATCCGCGGCCAGAGCCATGGCGAAGGCTACAGCAACGCCGTCATCGCCGCCCAGGGTGGTACCCTTGGCATAGATGTATTCGCCGTCATGGGCGATGTCAAGGCCCTCCTTGTCCATATCGATGGGGCAATCGGCATCCTTCTCGCAAACCATATCCATATGGCCCTGAATGATGACAGGAGCATGATCCTCCATGCCGCAGGTACCGGGCACGAAGATGATCACATCGTTTAACTCGTCCTGGATGTACTCCAGGCCCTGCTCCCGGGCAAACTTCACCAGGTAATCGCTGATCAGCTTGGTGTTGCCGCTGCCATGGGGCATGGAACAAATTTCTTCAAAATAACCGAATACAGAGGCAGGCTCCAGGCCAGCCAGTTTGATGGTGTTCATAGACAATTCTCCTTTAGCTCAAGATACTTTATTTTATCACACTATTTTCGGCTTGTCTATCCCTTTGCCGGTCCAGCCGATAATTTCTTACATACAGACAAATATCCACGCCCACCATCATCAGATTCAGCACATAGAAAAACAGGACGTACCACTTCTGAGAAAACTCTGCCATATAGGATGTGTTACAGAGCTTGGAGGCGATACCGGCGATATAACCGGCAAAGATCAAGCACAGGAAGGCAATGCTCTTGCCCTGGGTGGTACGGGCACGGTAGGACTTGCGGACATTCAGGGGCCAGGATGCGCCAAAACTAAGGATCATTACAATTTCCAAAATTTCTGCCATAAACATTTCCTCCATTGACAAAAAGACCGTGGACAACGCCACGGTCTTTCAGATGATTACACGATATGCAGGAGCAGAGTCAGCACCAGCCAAGCCAGAGCGATCCACTTGGTGGAAGACGCCAGGATCTTGTCCAGACGGTTGCCCTTACCCTTGCCCATATAAGAATCGTTGTTGCCGGCGATAGCACCGGACAGGCCAGCCTCCTTGCCGGACTGCATCAGAACAGTCACGATCAGAGCAATGCTTGCCAGAACCTCCAGAACGATCAGAATAATCTTAACAGCATCCATTTTCTTTACCTCCCTCCAACTTCGGAACATAAGCCGGGATCTGGCCGCAGATATGCGGCGCACAAATACCAAAGTATTATAGCACGGTCGTTTTTAGATTTCAAGTACTATTTTGTCAGTTTTTCGAATTATTTTGTCACCCAGTTACCGGAAGCCAGGCAGTTGAGGTAACTTTCGATAAAGGGATCCAGAGCGCCATCCATAACAGCGTTGACGTTGCTGGTCTCGCAGCCGGTACGGGTATCCTTGACCAGGGTATAGGGCATGAAGACATAGTTGCGGATCTGGCTTCCCCACTCGATCTTCTGCTGGACGCCCTTGATGTCGGCGATATTGGCCAGGTGTTCCCGCTCACGGATCTCCACCAGCTTGGAACGCAGCATCTTCAAACAGGTTTCCTTGTTCTGGAACTGGCTACGCTCAGTCTGGCAGGACACCACGATACCGGACTTATGGATCAAACGGACAGCGGAAGAGGTCTTATTGACCTTCTGACCACCGGCGCCGGAGGAACGGTAGACCTGCATCTCGTAATCCTCGGGCTTGATCTCGAAGTCCTCGGACTCATCCTCGATCTCGGGGATGACTTCGATGGCGGAGAAGGAGGTCTGACGGCGGGCATTGGCATCGAAAGGAGAAACACGGACCAGGCGGTGGACGCCGTTTTCACCCTTGAGGAAACCATAGGCATTTTCGCCGTTGATCATGATGGAAGCGGACTTGATGCCGGCTTCGTCGCCTTCCTGGTAGTCCAGGATCTGATAATCAAAGCCATGACGCTCGGTCCAGCGGGTGTACATGCGATACAGCATAGAGCACCAATCCTGGGCCTCAGTGCCGCCGGCACCGGCCTGGAAGCTCATGATGGCATTGTTCTTATCGTACTTGCCGGTGAGCAGGGTTTCCAGACGGCACTTTTCCATATTCTGCCGCAGATTCTCGAAACCTTCCTTCAGCTCTTCCAGCATGGAGTCGTCGTCTTCTTCGGCGGCCATTTCGCAAATGGTCATCAGATCATCCCACAAAGCCGTCATGGCATTGTAGCGCTCGATCTTGGTTTCCACCTGCTTGGCCTTCATGACGATCTTCTGGCTCTTGTCGGGATCATCCCAGAAGCCGGGGGCTTCCTGCATGGCGGCATAGCGCTCCTGCTCATTTTTCAGGCCTTCCAGGTTCAGGGACTGGGCCAGGCCATCCAGGGCAGGCTTGGTATCATTCAGTTTCTGCTTGTAGCTGTCAAATTCAATATTCATAGCGGTTTCTCCCCACTTTACAAAACATTTCGATATATTATAGCCGAAAAAGTCTGTTCTGTAAAGAGGGAAGATAAAATAAATTGCAGTTTATTGGACACCCGCAGGGAACGCTGTCCTCAGCGTTCCCCACATCCTTTATTTTTCGCTGGGGTAGTGTTCTTGTTCGGCGAAGACGAAATCGTCAATGTCTTCATAGTTCTTCTGCTCTTCCATGACGTTTGCTCCCTTCCTGCTCAGATTTTCCCATTATATGCAGGCGGGCACAAAAAATGTGCCGTTTTTTCATTGACAGGGCGTTATTTTTTCGGTACAATACTGAAGCATGCCCCCGTAGCTCACCTGGATAGAGCGTACGCCTCCTAAGCGTAAGGTAGTGAGTTCGAGTCTCGGCGGGGGTGCCAAAAAAAGTAAGCATCTCCGCAAGGAGGTGCTTTTTTTTACCCAGTGAGGCTCGAAAAATGAAATGCAACGCGGATGAGCGTTACCGGCGAGGGCTTGACCGAGCCGAACATTTATCTGCACATCGTGCAGATGCAAGCGAGTCCCGCCGGGAGTGCAAGGTAAAAAGTGCATCCTCCCTTCCCTCGGAAGCCGTTGGGAGAGGGAAACCAACCGTTCAACGCCATTTGGAACATTTCCCTGTTTATATCTGCTATGATACCTCCAAGATCCAAAACAGGAGGTAGCACAATGCAAGCAATCGTCACCACAGATCTTACCAAGCATTACCACAAATTAACCGCAGTGGACGCCCTTAACTTACAGATCCCTAAGGGCGAATTATTTTCCCTGCTTGGCATCAATGGCGCCGGAAAAACAACGGCCATCAAAATGCTGACCGGCTTGAGCGCACCAACCAGCGGAGATGCCTTCCTTGGAGGTTACAGCATCACCAAAGAGCCCAAACAAGCAAAGCAACTGATCGGCGTGTCGCCCCAGGAAACAGCAGTTGCGCCCAATCTAACGGCAGAAGAAAATCTATCACTAATGTGCGGTATTTATGGTTTTTCCAAGCAGAAAACGAAAGACAAGATCCAAACACTTTCCTCCCAGTTTGGATTAGATCCTATTTTGCAGCAAAAAGCCGGCACATTGTCCGGTGGCTGGCAGCGCAGATTGAGCATTGCCATGGCATTGATCAGCGAGCCGCAGATCTTATTTTTAGACGAACCTTCCCTCGGTTTGGATGTTGTCGCCAGGCGGGAGCTGTGGAAAATGATCCTGGATCTAAAAGGCAGGATCACCATGGTCCTGACCACCCATTATTTAGAAGAAGCCGAAGCACTTTCTGATCGGATCGGCATCATGAAAAACGGCAAATTACTGGCCATGGGAACTGCGCAAGCTTTATGCGAGCAAACCGGGGCTAAGGACTTCGAGTCTGCTTTTATCGCCATCGTGCAGGAGGAGGCCAGATGAAAATGATGACATTCGCAAGAAGATGCGCAAAAGAAATTCTGCGTGACCCCATCAACCTGGCCTTTGGTCTGGGATTTCCCATTGTACTGCTGATGCTCCTCAGTGCGATCCAGGCAAATATTCCGGTGAGCCTGTTTGAGATCGACATACTGACTCCCGGCATTACCGTTTTCGGTCTATCCTTTATGACCCTATTCTCCGCCTCCCTGATCTCCAAAGACCGGGAAAGTGCCTTCCTTCAAAGATTGTACACCACGCCGCTTAGCAGCATGGATTTTATCCTGGGGTACACCCTTCCCCTGCTTCCCATCGCAGTTGGGCAAGCCGCTGCGTGCTATTTGTTTGCCTTTTTCCTTGGTCTGACCATCCGCATACAAATCATTTGGGCCATCCTTGGCATCCTCCCCATGGCAATGTTTCATATTGCCTTAGGGCTTCTATGCGGCAGTATATTGAACACCAAACAAGTCGGCGGCATTTGCGGTGCACTGCTGACCAATCTTTCCGCATGGCTATCGGGCGTCTGGTTCGATCTGGATCTTGTTGGTGGCAGTTTTAGAAAGGTCGCCAACGCACTGCCCTTTGTTCATGCCGTTCAAATGGAAAATGCCCTGTTTTCCGGGAATGTCAGTGAAGCCTTCCTGCATATGCTTCCCATTCTTTTGTACAGTATCTTTGCCTTCCTCTTTGCCGTGATCTTCTTCCTCAAGCAGAGAAAGGCGCAATAGTTTTTACCGTAGGTATGGCAAAAGCCGAAAGCCCATTATGGGCTTTCGGCTTTTGTATGTCTTTTGTACACAACCCAGAATGCCACAAACTGGGCAACGAAGGTCACCGCCCAGGAAACGCCGTAGGAAATATACAGGCAACCGGTGGTATGGAACTGGGGCACCTGGAAAATGGTGCCGATCCACAGCAGGCGGATGCCACAGACACCCAAGACCGAGATGATCATGGGCACCGTGGAGGCACCCATACCTCTCAGGGCACCGGTGGATACGTCCATCAGACCGCACACGAAATAGAAGGCGCAGATGTACTGCATACGGGTCATGCCGTAGCCAATGGCTTCTGCAGAGTCCGGGATATAGATTCCCAGCAGCGCTTCGCTGCACAGGATGGCCGCAATGCCCAGCACCAGGCCCGCCGCAGCCACACAGCCCAGGCAAGTCCACAGGATCTTCTTGACCCGGTCATACTGGCGGGCACCCACATTCTGGCCTGTAAAGTTGACAGCACTCTGGTGCAGCGCATTCATGGCAGTGAAGATAAAGCCCTCGATATTGCCGGCGGCGGTATTGCCGGACATGACGATATCGCCGAAGGAATTGATGGAGGACTGAATCATTACATTGGAGATAGAGAACATGGAGCCCTGGACGCCGGCGGGCAGGCCGATGCGGATCATCTTCATCAGCTCCAGCTTATAGAACCGCAGCTTTTTCAGCTCCAGCCTACAGGCATCGGTACGCTTCATCAGAGTGATGACCACCAGCACAGCGGATACCGCCTGAGAGATGGCCGTTGCCAGGGCAACGCCCGCCACATTCATATGCAGAACAATCACAAAGAACAGGTTCAGCAGCACATTGATCACACCGGAAATGCCCAGGAAGATCAGAGGACTCTTGGTATCGCCCGCAGCACGCAGAATGGAGGCAGCAAAGTTGTAGACCATGTTAAAGATCATACCGCCAAAGTAGATCTGCATATATAGGGTGGACATGGGCAGGATATTTTTCGGCGTACCCATCCATACGAGGAAGGTTTTGGACAGGCCGATACCCACAAAGGTCAGAAACAAGCCGCTGACCGCAGCAGCGGGAATGGCGGTATGGACCGTACGGTGGACCTTTTCCTCATCATTACTGCCCAGGCCATGGGCAACGCAGACACCAGCGCCGACACTCAGGCCGATGAACAGGTTGACGATCAGGTTGGTGATGGCACCGGTAGCACCGACGGCGGCCAGGGAATGGCTGCCATCAAACTGGCCAACGACCACCAGGTCCGCTGCGTTAAACAGCAGCTGCAGCCAACTGGTGAGGATAATGGGAATGGTATAAAAAATGATGTTTTTCAACAAGGGGCCTTCCAGCATGGCCCGTTGATTCTTTCTCACAAAAATCCCTCCTATCTAACTTTCTATTATAATACGGATTCCTTCAAAGTGCAAGGGCAAAAAATCAGCCACGCAAAGGTGGCTGATTTTTCATTTTTTAGTTATTGATACCATGGTGCATGGTGGGGCTGCTGGGATCCAAGGGCAGGAAGGTATAGCCATTGGCCAGACCCCATTGGATGATCTTCTCCACAGCGTCCACGCTGTAGCCCTTGATATCATGCTGCAGCACCACGGACACCCGGCGCACACTGCAGCCGGCGATGACATTGTTTGCCACGGTTTCTGCATCCCGGGCACCGCCGGCATCATTGCTGTCCACATTCCAGTCGAAATACTGGAAGCCCATGTCCTGCACTGCCTTGCTCAGGCGGCTCATGATACCGGGGTTGAAGCGGCTGACCGTATTGGAGCCGCCGCCGGGGAATCGGACCAGGGTGGTCCAAACGCCGGTATGGTCATAAATGAGCTGTTGCATAGCCAGCATATCCTCAAAATAGGCTTCCTCGCTGGCGTAGATCTTCTTATAATCGTGGCTGTAGGCATGGATGGCGATACTGTGGCCCTGGTCCACAATGTCGTCCAGCAGAGAAATGGAGCCGGTGCCAACAACAAAGAAGGTGGCCTTGACATTATATTTGGCCAGGATGTCCAGCAGGCGGGCCGTATGGGCGCCGGGGCCGTCGTCGAAGGTCAGATAAATGATCTTGCCCTCCGGGGTCACCGTTTCCACCCGACCCACAGGCTCAACCACCACCGTTCTCTCCACACTGGTTTCGTTACCGGCCGCATCCCGGACGGTATAGGTCAGCGTATAGGTGGAGGCCAGATATCTCTGCACTGCGCCGGTGACTTTCACGGAGGTGGTCACATCGCCGTCCCGATTGTCTGCAGCGGTAAAGCCGGGCTCGGCATAGGCCGTACCGATGGTCATGGTAATGACGCTTTCGCCCATCAGGGTAATAACAGGCGCTTCCACATCTTCATAAAGCAGTTGACGGGTCACCTCTGCCACATTGCCGTGGGCATCTACCACCCGGTAGACAATGGCGTCATCGGTCACCGTGACCTGGACCTGGTCGGTCAGGTCGCCGTCAAAATGGTCATAGGCACTGTAGCCCTGCTCGGTATACTTCTGACCATGCTCCAGCCACACCGGATTTTCACCTACCAGGGTGATGACCGGGGCTTCCGGATCGTCGTAGTTGATGGTTCGCTGGACAACAGCCTCGTTGCCGGAGCTGTCCTTGACCCGATAGGTCACCACGCCGAATTCTTCGGTCCGTTTCACCAAGTGGGTAATATCGCCATCGTAGCCGTCGATGGCAACAAAGCCCTCTTCCTCATATTCGTGACCGGGATAGGTAAAGGAATCGGGGTTGGTGGTCAGGGTGATGACGGGGGCCTGGGTGTCCACTACCTTCACGGTACGCTCTTCCGTCACCGTCAGATCCTGGCCATTTTCCGTGTAGCGGACGGTATAGGTCAGCACGTACTTACCGACCTTGGAAGTATCCACAGTGCCTTCCACCGTAATTTTATCCGTCAGGTCCAGTCCCTCTTCCGGCAGGTTTTTGCCACGGATCCAGGCAGCTGCGCCGGGATCCCGGAATTCGGAGCCGTACTCCAGGGTAATGGTCTTGCCACCGGTCAGCGCAATACGCAAATCGTAGGCATTCCGGGCAGCCAGCACCAGGCCCAAAACCGCCACAAGAGCCAGCAACGCCACCAGGACGATGATCAGGCGAACTAACTTTTTCTGCTTATTCATGCTACTCTCCTTTTATTCTATCACAATGCCCAATTCTTCCGGCAAAAACCGGGGGCAAACATTTTCTGATGTCATGATCACCGAAGCGGCCAGGTAAGCGCCGATCCGGCAGGCCTCTGCCAGGTCTTTTCCATAGGTCAGGCCCATAGCCGCACCGGCACAGAACGCATCGCCGGCGCCGGTGGTATCCTTGACGGTCACATTTCTGGCAGGACAGAAACCGCTGTTGCCATTGGCATCGGTATAGACAGCACCGGCGCCACCCATGGTGACGATCATGCTGTTGATCCGGGCCAGGCGCACCTTTTCTGCCAGCACCTGCTCCATCTGAGCGGGATCAAGGGCAGAATAGTCGTCGGAAAACAGGATGCCCGCCTCCTGCTGATTGCAGACAAAGCATTCGGCCTGCTGCAGAAAATCCCGCCGCTCCACGGCAATCGACATGTTTGCCACCACGGCATAGACCTTTTTTCCGTATTTTTCCGCCAGGCGGAAGACCCGCTTGACGATTTCCTTATCAATATCGATCTCCAGGATGATGCTGTCGGCGTCCCGGAAAATAGCATCCCCCTGGGTCTCCAAAATATCCACAATGGGCCGCAGATCGGGCCGCTTGGAAATGGAGGCGGTCACATCACCATCGTTGTCAAAAACCGCCAGCCAGGTGCCCATACCGTCCGGGACCGTGCGGACATAATCCACATTCACCTTGTGGTCCCGGAGCTTGCGGAGCACATCGATACCGATGCCGCTGTCATCGACCAGGCTGACAAAGGTGGGCCGCAGTTCCACATTGGCAATATCTTCCACCACATTCCGGGCCACACCGCCGTGGACCTGCTCTACCCTGCCCACGTTGCGGCCCTTTGGAATATACACATCCTCGGGATAGCCCTTGATATCCACGAAAACAGCGCCGATTACCACGATGCCCATGCCTTGCCCTCCATTCGACCTTTTTCGCATATTATACCACTTTGAAGAAAAAAAGCAACCGCCAAATCCGGATTCCGGTCTGTGGTTTTTCCTGGAATCACGGTCAAAGATGTTTCACAGAAGCTTCATATTCAGTTAACATAACATTCCGCAACCTATGCTACCATATGCCCACGTCGCCGATGTCCGCATCCGGCGCAATCATTTCCATTGGAGGAAAACAAACATGAAGAAATTGACGAATATTTTGGCCGTTGCTCTGGCCCTGGTGGTTTGCGTTGGCGCTATGACCGCCTGCTCCGGCAGCCAGGAGGAACCCACCGGTTCCAACACCACCACCGTGGCCCCCGACGCTACCAAGCCCCAGGCTACGAAGCCCGAGACCACCAAGCCCGAAGCTACCAAGCCTGAGACCACCAAGCCCGAGGCCAGCCAGCCCGGTCAGCAGGTGACCACTAACCCCAGCACCGGCGCATCCAAGAACTAACGGAAGGCGGCAGGCACAATTTGAGCAGAAAAACGGCACCCTGCGGGGTGCCGTTTTTGTTTCATTATTCTTTAGGCCGTTTGACCAGGCGGCAGAGGCAGAAGGCACCCCAGGTAAAGAGAATGTTCAAGGCAGACACGATGAGGATATAGACGATCTTTGCCATAAACTCACCGATGGCAGAGGCAACCGCCAGACGGACAGTTTCCAGCACCGGGATATTGCAGCTATAGTAATTGGCGTAATTGGTCTTGAGGATATGGGCCATGGATGCGGACACGATGCAAAAGACCACCATAGCCAGGATCACAGCCTTATGCTCCCCTTTTCCGCCGGGGCTATACAGATCCAGGGCCAGGATCATCAGGAAGATCAGCACCACCAGATTATGATAAGCCACCGTATGGAAGGAGAAATAGTTGACGAAGAATTCCTGGACGTTGCCGGCGCTGTAAATGAGGTTCGGGTAAATCATCAGCAGCAGGAACATAGCAGCGCACATGGAGGTAGCCACAGCCCGCAGGGTCTGCTCATGCTTGCCCCTGTAGAAAGCCATGGGCGGCAGGGCAAAAAGGAACAGGGAGCAGTAATGGAAGGGCAGATGATAAAGGTCATACCCCTGCCGCAAGGACAGCACCTGCTTGCCCACTTCCAGGAGCAACAAGATACAGGTTGCCATCTGGAAAGGAAGCATGCGGATGTGCAGCGGCTTTTTGCCCAGCCAAAGCCGCAGGCCCAAAGCGATCAGGATCATCACGATGGTGGTCGGCAGCAGAGTTTTGCCGTGCTCCAATGTCCAAAGTTCCATGATTTCCCCTCTTTTTCTCAGTTTGTAATAAAATTATAACATAATGTTACAAATATTGCAAGTCTATCCCGGATGTTTCTTGCGGCCAACGAAAAAATCTGTTATGATAAAAATAATGATTGACTCTCACGCTGCGTCATGGTGTACATTTCTTTTGGGAGGTGATAGAATTGAAGATGCAGATCAAGGAATTTGCCGAATTTACAGGGGTCAGTGTGCGGACGCTGCATTATTATGATGAGATCGGCCTGTTGGAACCTGCTTTTGTGGACAGGGCCACCGGCTATCGATACTACAACGAAAATTCCCTGCTGCGGATGCAACAGATCCTCTTTTACCGGGAACTGGACTTTTCCCTCAAGCGCATCGGAGAAATCTTATCCGCTCCCGATTATGACAAAAACAAGGCCCTGGCTGAGCAAAAGGCGCTGCTGACGCTGAAAAAGCAGCGGTTGGAGCGGCTGATTGATGCCATTGACAGTGCCGCGAAAGGAGAAAATGTGATGAACGCATTTGACAACAGCGAATTTGAAAAGTACAAGGACGAGGCCAAGGAAAAATGGGGCAAAACCGATGCCTACAAGCAGCACCAGGAAAAGACCAAGGGCTACTCCAAGCAGAAGTGGAATGACCTGGCCGAAGGCATGGATCAGATCATGGCCGAGTTTGCCCTGTGCATGAGAAACGGCGAGGCTGCAAGCTCCCAGGAAGCCCGGCATCTGGTGCAGCGGTTGCAAGGTCACATCACGGAAAATTACTACCAGTGCACCGATCAGATCCTGGCTGGTCTGGGCCAGATGTATGTTGCCGACGAACGCTTCCGCAATAATATCGACAAGCACGGCGATGGCACGGCAGAATTTATCCGGGATGCCATTGAAAGCTACTGCCGGAAATAAAGGCAAAAAGGCACTCGAAAAGAGTGCCTTTTTTATTCTTTGTTTTTGAATAAGTAGCAGTCCGGGTCGTGGGAATAGATCACACCGATGGCCTGCAGATAGGAATAGATGATCACGGAACCAACAAAGGTCATGCCTCTGCTTTGCAGATCCCTGGAGATCGCGTCCGATAATTCGTTGGTGGTTTTTCCAGTTTCGTATATGGTGACATCTTTGGTAAATGTTCTCAAATAGTTGTGGAAAGATCCGTATTCACAGGCGATCGCCTTGAAAATCTTGCTGTTATGGATACTCGCCAAAATTTTACGCCTGTTTCTGATGATGCCTTTATCGCCCAGCAATGCGCTTACCTTGTCATCGCCATAGGCAAGCACCTTTTGCAAATCAAAATTGTCATAGGCGCTTCTGAAGTTTTCCCTTTTATTCAAAACGCACTCCCAGGACAATCCCGCCTGGAAGGATTCCAGGATCAGCATTTCGTATAAGTAATGCTCGTCAAAATTCGGCACGCACCACTCATCATCGTGGTAGCGCACATACAGGTCATTGCTGGGGTTGCACCATTTGCATCGTTTCTTGCCGTCCATCTTTTTCCCTCATCCAAGAAAATGTAACACAAGAAAAGATTTGCCTTTCGGACAAATCGGGTCTTTTTCCTGGCGGAGATGGGGGGATTTGAACCCCCGCACGCCTTGCGACGCCTAGCGGATTTCGAATCCGCACCCTTCAGCCACTTGGGTACATCTCCGTAGCCTGGGTATTATATCAGCCCAAGCGAAAAAAATCAAGGTTTCTTTCTGGCGATTTCCATCACATCGCCCATTTTAGCCATAATTTTATTGTAGTTCTCCCGGCGGTGAGGTTTCAGGCAAGCAGAGCAATCCTTGAAGCCCTGAGCGGTGTAAGTAAAATTGCCGCCACAGTTTTCGCCCAGGCAGTACAGAGGGCAATAACAGAACAAGCAACTGAAGGTTGCAGGGTCTGCATTTTCGTGGCAGGGGAAATATTCGCATTCCTTGTTTTGGGAAAAGTCGTAATGAGCCATCTTTATACCTCCTGTAATTCGATCCAGTAGCGCTGTTCGGTGACGCCATCAACGATGACCTCGTTTTCCAACACGCCGCCGTTTCTTTGGATGCTCTTTGCTGAGCCGATATTTTCTTTGTCGCAGACCATCAGCACCCGGTGGATGCCCAGTTTTCTGCACTCGTCCAGCGCCAGGCCGATCATTTGGGTAGCGATGCCTTTTCTCCGCTCCGATGGGCGCACACCGTCACCGATGTGGCCGCCATTGAGCAGGAGGGCTTCCGTTAAATCGTGGCGGATATTCACTGCACCCACAAAAATATCCCGTTCCACATCCAGGCAGAAGAAGGTTGAATCCGGTACTCTGCCATCGGTTTCCGCCTTGGTCTCCAAATGCTGCAGATAGTAATCGAAGTCCCGATAATCGTTTTTTCGAATGGCATAGGGAACGATCTTCTCCCCCGCATCACACCACTGTGCCATCATTTCTTCCAAATGGCGGCGGTATCTCGCTTCCAGTTTTACCAGTTTCAGCTCCATCATCACACCTCCGTCCAGGGGTAGTCCAAGGGCGGTTCATGGGTAAATTCCATGACTTCTCCGGTAGCCGGGTGGGTAAAGCCCAGGCGGTAGGACCAGAGGGCGATTTCACAAGGGTCATCCAATTCGCTGTACTTCCGTTCTCCCACCAGGGGCAGACCCCGGGAGGCAAACTGCACCCGGATTTGATGGGTGCGGCCGGTATGCAGGCGGATGCGGACTTTGGAAAATTCCGCACTTTTCGCCAGCAGCCGGTAATCCAGCACCGCCTCCTGGATGTCCTTACCGGGAGCATCGGCAACGAAGGTCATTTTCCGGGCCTTGTCCCGGCCCAACAAGTCCGTCAAAGTCCCCTGCTCCGCTTCCGGGCAGCCGTGAAGCACCGCCTGGTACTCCTTTTGGAAGCTGCCCTCCCGGATCTGGCGGGACAGGTCAGATGCGGCAGCGGCATTTCTGGCTACCACCATCAGCCCCGACACCACCCGGTCCAGCCGGTGGACTGTGCGAAAATCCTTCGTGCCCAGTTCCGCCCGCAGCAGCTCCGGCAGACCGCCGGGCTCATCGGTGGACAGCACCCGGGCGGGCTTGATACAGACGACAACGTCTGCATCGGCATAAACAATATCAATCATTCTCGATCGCCTCCCAGAACTGGCGGTATGCGGTGGGCAGGGCGGCATTTTCCCGGATTTCCGAGGCTGTAAACCAGGAGAAATTGTCGCTTTTTGTTTTGACTTCCATATAAAATCCCCGCATATTCCAGATAATGTGGGTAAAAATGTGTTTTTTCTCCAGCTGTCGGCGCACATCCTTGACCTGCAGCCCCCAGCTTTCTGCCAGGGTGATGGCATCCCCTAATTCCAGTGCGCCCGGCGCATCCGGGAATTGCCACAGGCCCGCCAGCAGGCCGCTGTCCGGGCGCTTGCAGAGGGCAAAGCTGCCGTCGCATTCCAGGATGAAAACCGTGCGGTATTCCTGCCGCTTCTGCTTTTTCGGCGCTTTGACGGGCAATTGCCGGGCCGTTCCGGTGGCGCAGGCCTTGCAGAAGCCCCGGCAAGGACAGCTTTCACACAGGGGTGTCCAGTTGGGACCGCAGAGGGTGGCGCCCAGTTCCATCAGCGCCTGGGTAAAGTCCCCGGCCCTGTCCGGATAGATCGCTTCCAGCTCCCGGCGGACTTTGGCCTTAAAGGAGGGTTGGTCGATGGGAGTAGCATCGTTCAGCAGCCGGGCATAGACCCGCAGCACATTACCGTCCACCGCCGCTTTTTTCTCATCAAAGGCAATGGAAAAAATAGCACCGGCAGTGTAGTCACCAATGCCGGGTAGCGCCAAAATTCGCTCATATTCTGCTGGGAAAGCGCCGCCGTGGGTGTCCATAATGACTTGGGCGGCCTTTTTCAAATTACGGACCCGGCTGTAATAGCCCAGCCCCTCCCACAGTTTGTGCAGGCGGTCATCGTCGCAGTTGGCAAGCGCCGCAACCGTAGGCAGCGCCGCCAGAAAGCGGCTGTAATAGCCCTTCACCGCCTCCACACGGGTCTGCTGGAGCATGATCTCCGACAGCCAGATGTGGTAAGGATCCTTGTCCTGCCGCCAGGGCAGATCCCGCTTGTTGGCATCAAACCAAGGAAGCAGCGCATCCGGCAGTTTTTCCAAAATATTCTCCAAAACACGCACCTCCTGGATTTAATCTCAAATAGAAAACGCAAGTCACGGCAAGCGACGAACCGGAAAATACATATAGTTTTTCCCTGTTCGGGGACAGGTGAAGTCATGGACAGCGCCGGCCAGCGGGATATGATTTTCCTGCAAATAAGCAATCATTTCCGAAAAAATCCCCTCCCGGTCGCATTCAACCCGGAGATATTCGAATCCGGGAACCGTCCATTTGCTCCAGCCTTCCGGAGGCCGGGCATCATCTGCGCATTCCACGCCTGCCAAGTAGAGGCCTCTGCTAAAATTCTCTTCCCACGGCCGGAAAGACCGGGAAAAATCGGTCATGGCACCCCAAAAACCCACAAAATTTCCGGTTGTGTCCTTTTTGGCCAGGTTGGCTGCCTCCGCAAAATGAGAATTGGCATCGGCCCACAATCTTTGCACGAAACCGGGGCCATCCGACGTGGAGCCCTCCTTGCCGATGACAGCGAAGGATTCCTTAATAATCTTCTCGATATTCACAGCCCCAGCACCTTTCCGGCAAATTCCTTTGCGCCGGAGACGGCCGCAGGGGTTTGGAAGGAAGCAAGGTTGTCCTCGTCCCGGACAGAGTAGAGGCCCACATATTCCAAGCCCGAGTGCTTACACAGCCGCTGAACGCCCATCTCAAAGGGATCGGTGGCATAGGCGCCGTCATAGCCGTGGGTGGCCAAAATTGCTACCTTTTTCCCGGCCCACAGGGAACCTTCGGCGCTGCCGTAGAACTTGTTGAAGCCGTAATGGCGATCCAGCACATTCTTCATTGGCGCTGCACAGTACCAGGCGTAGATTGGTGTGGCCAGCACGATGATGTCCGCCCACAGGATATCTTCCACCGGCATTTCGTCTGCCTGGCAGCAGCCGTAGGCCTCCCCTACTTCCTGACAGGCATAGCAGCCCTTGCAGGGGTTGATCTTTTTGTCAGCCAGAGTCACATAGCGAACCTGAGCCTTTTGGGCCTTCAGTTGCTCCATAAACGGCTTGCACAGCTCGGCGGTGTTGCCCTCCAGCCTGGGGCTGCCCATCAGAATCAGCACATTCATCGCTTGTTCCTCCCACTTTCACATTTAGCCCATTTTACCGCAGCAAAACTTCCCTGTCAAGGAGGCATCTGTTCGCTTGAAAAAACGACAAAATTTTTTTGATTTTTTTGAAAAAAAGACTTGATTTTTCCGAAGCCATGTGTTATAGTATCCAAGCGCTCGACGGAGAGCATATGCGCCGATAGCTCAGTTGGATAGAGTGACTGACTACGAATCAGTAGGTCGGGGGTTCGAGTCCCTTTCGGCGTACCAAAAACCCAAATACCCATTCGGGTATTTGGGTTTTTGTTTTTTTAGAGAATGGGAGTCTAAGAATCATATGTGGCGCGGATGAGCGCCACCGGCGACGGCCAAACGGAGCCGAACATTGATTAAGCGAGTCCCTTTCGGCGTACCATCTCCCTATGGGATCATGGATATCTGGTCTATGTGGAGTTTCTCTTTTCGGTAGAAATATGTATTCGTATATGATATAATACTGTTAACAAACTTTACCGTGTGGAGGCAAAAATGTTCAGAGCAATTCGAAAAAAGAAAAATGAAATTTGTATCGATGCAGCAAAAGACTTGCTTCGTTCATCCCGCAGAGGTGTCTTGGCGGTTCATGGTGACGAAGGATATCCGTATGCGATCCCCATCAATTATTTATATGACGAAGAAAACAACAGCATCATTTTTCATGGTGCAAAAGCAGGTCACAAAGTGGATTCGCTGAAGAAAAATGATAAAGTTTGTTTTACTATATACGGCAACGAAACAATCAAGGAGGAACACTGGGCGCCTTATCTTCAGAGTGTCGTTGTATTCGGAAGATGTCATTTGGTTGAAAACGAGGATGACAGCCTCAGCATGGTAAAGAAATTTGCACTTAAGTACTATCCGAATGAAGATATGGTCAATAAAGAACTGGCATTTTCAGGAAAAGGTGTTCAGATATTTGAAATTGAAATAGAGCATCTCAGCGGCAAAGAAGTACAGGAACGATAAGTTCCAATTTATCCAACTGTTCGGCAAGAAGCCACAACCCCAAGGAATTTCAAGAATCCTCACGGTAACCGCATGCTACCAGGCTGTGGCAGCGACCCTTTCGTCATGGCGATGCAAATCCCGTTTTGCAGGAGATTCCCACATCACTTTGCGCCTGTCAATAACGCGTTTTTCACAACGGCTCGAAAAAACTCACATATTCAATTTTTCCTCTTGCTATTTGTGGCAAATGCGGTTATAATATGTCGGTAACTACGAATGGAGGTCATTAAAATGGCTGTTAAGATTGAAAAGACTACCATCATTGGCGATATTCTGGACGTGGCTCCTCAGGCTGCTCCCCTGTTCTTCGCCATCGGCATGCACTGCCTGGGCTGCCCCAGCTCCCGCAACGAGACCGTCGAGGAGGCCTGCATGGTCCACGGCATCGACTGCGATCCCTTCCTGAAGCAGCTGAATCACTTCCTGGAGGCTTACGAGGCCGACCAGCAGAGCAAGGCTTAATCAACCGGCTACGCCGTCCCGCACACGCCGGGACGGCGTTTCTTTTTTACATTTTGTGAGATAAATTGTTGTTTATGTCTGCACCCGTAGGGAACGCTAAACAACAATCTACATTAGGAGGAAACCATATGAAACTTCCCCTTTCTGATCGTTTGCTGTGCTGTGCCAGTTTTTGTAACGGCATACGGGTCGCTGACATTGGCTGCGACCACGGCTACTTAGGTATCCACTTGATCAAAAACTGCGGAGCCACCTCCGTGATCGCCGCAGATATCAACGAAGGCCCTCTGCAGAGCGCCATGCGCAATGCCGAAAAGTATGGCGTTGGCGACAAAATGCGTTTTTATCTCTCCGATGGCGCAAGAAATATTCCCCGGGATTTTGATGCCCTGGTATGTGCCGGTATGGGTGCCGATACCATGATCCACATTTTGGAGGATGCTCCCTGGCTGAGAGCTGAGCAGTACCAGCTGGTACTGCAGTGCCAAAGCAAGACACCTATGCTGCGCCGCTATCTTTCTGACACCGGCTGGCAGATTACGGAAGAAATCATCGTCCGGGACGGCAAGTTTCTTTATACGGTCATGTGCGCAGCATGGCATCCGGAAGCACCCAAGCTGACCGCCGGTGAGTGCTATATCACCCCCGCCATAGTCAACGATATCAACCCCGAACTGCCGGAATACTACAAGGCCATTGTGGACGGACTTCATCTGGCCGTGGAGCACCGGGATGATGCTGAGAAAAAGCAGGTGCTGGACGAGTTGGAAAAGAACCCGGCATTGCGCTGGGTCCGTGCCGCCGCTGCCAACATTACCGTGGGCGATGTACTGGCCTATTTGGAGTCCCTTGCCCCCCATTCCATGAAGATGGAGTGGGACAATGTGGGATTGCTCTGCGGCAGCCGCAAGGATCTGGTGACCAAGATTATGGTGGCCCTGGATCCCTTCGAGCACGTTTGTGAAGAGGCTGCGGAATGGGGCGCGGATCTGATTGTGACCCACCATCCCCTGATCTTCCAGGCACCGAAGTCTATCACGGACGATACCTCCGTCGGCCGCAGCATCCGCACCCTCATCCGCCACTATATTTCCGCCATCAATGCCCACACCAATCTGGACCAAGCCCCCGGCGGTGTCAACGATGTGCTGGCCGCTAAACTGGGGCTGGAGAATATTCAGGTCCTCTCCCCTGCCGGCACCAATGAAGAGGGTCAGCCCTACGGTCTGCTGCGCTGCGGCAATGTGCCCGAGCAGACTCTGGAGGCCTTCCTCGCCACCGTAAAGGCTCAGCTTGGTTGCGAGGGTCTGCGCTATGTCGACGGCGGCAAGCCCGTTCGCAAGGTAGCTGTGGGCGGTGGCAGCTGCGCCGGTGGGATGATGGAAGCCCTGGATGCCGGCTGCGACACCTTTGTCACCGCCGATATCAAGTACAATCAGTTCTGGGATGCAAAAGAGCTGGGACTGAACCTGATCGACGCCGGCCATTTCCATACAGAAAATCCCGTGGTGGCGGTGCTGGCCCAAAAGCTGCAGGCCGCTTTCCCGGAGATCGAAGTAAAAATTTCTGAAAATCACAGAGATTGCATGAAATTCTATTGATTTTTGCGTCAAGCGGTGCTAAAATAGATTGGAATTTTTGAAAACCACCCGAATAGGAGAGAAAATATATGTCCGGACATTCCAAATGGCATAACATCCAAAAGACCAAGGGCGCACAGGACGCCAAGCGTGCGGCTGCTTTCACCAAGATCGCTAAGGAGCTGATCGTGGCTGTTAAGGAAGGCGGCGGCATCACCGATCCTGCCAACAACTCCCGCCTGGCCACCGTCATCACCAAGGCCAAGGCTGCCAACATGCCCAACGATAACATCAAGCGCTGCCTGGAGAAGGCCAGCGGTGCAGGCGGCGGTGACAACTACGAAACCATCACCTACGAAGGCTACGGCCCCGGCGGTGTTGCCGTGATCGTTGAGACTATGACCGACAACCGCAACCGTACCGCAGGCTCCATGCGCCACCACTTTGACAAGTACGGCGGCAACCTGGGCGCTTCCGGCTGCGTGTCCTGGAGCTTCGACAAGAAGGGCGTGCTGGTCATCGACAACTCCGAGGAGGAGCTGGACGAAGAGACCGTTATGATGGACGCCATGGAAGCCGGCGCTGACGATTTCGAGGCCGACGGCGATGTATTCACCATCTACACCCTGCCCGATGATTTCAACTCTGTGGTCGAAGGTCTGGGCAAGTACACCTTCGTGTCCGCACAGATTGAAATGGTTCCCCAGAACTACCAGAAGCTGGAGAGTGAAGAGCACATCAAGCTGATGGAAAAGATGATCGAAATCATGGAAGATGATGACGACGTGCAGAACGTCTGGCACAACTGGGAGCAGGAATAATCAAACAAAAAAGAATCCCATGGTAGGCAGTTGCTTACCATGGGATTTTACTTTGTTCAGAAACGGCCACTGCCACTACTGGAGCGGGAGGAACGGGAACCGCCACCGGAGGAGGTGGATTTGGGTCTGGCCCGGCGAGTTACCGTCCGGTACAGGAACAGGTCGTAGGACTGGGTCAAATGCATACTCCCCTGCCGCACATAATTGGAAGCAGCATGCTGGGCCCGCACGGATTTCAGTTTGCTGCGCATGATGCCCGTGACGATCAGAGCAACCACCAAGCCCACGATGAGGCTGATCAGCAGCATCTTGCCCGGGGCAAAGGGTTCGCCGTTGATGGCAATGTTGACCCGTTCCTCACAGCGCCGGACAAAGAGGTCGAAGGCAACGGCAAAGTCACCGGCCTTCAAATCGGGTGTCATGGCATCGCCCAGCTTCATGATTTGGTTATAGGGCATGGCATCGGCACCCAGGCCGTGGCCGTAGATGGCCCAGCCACGGTTATATGGGTCCATATTAATCAGCAGCAGGATGCCGTCCCGATCGTTTCCGATGCCGTAGCCGTATGTTAAGTAAAGCCACTCGGCATATTCCTCCAGGTCGTCACCATAACTGGTTTCCACCGTCACGATGACCACATCAACGGAATAGTTGTCCGCAAGATTCTCCAATCTGGCTTCCAGGGTGCGTTCCTCTGCGTCTGTCAACAGGTCGGCCTTATCTACAACGTGGGAATCAAAATCTGTCTGGGCACCAGCAGGGATGCCGATACAGGCAAACACCGCCAGCACCAGCAGCAGGGCAAACAATCTTTTTCTCATATTGCCCCCCTTACAGCAGCCACACAAGGTAGCTGAGCGCAAAGGCCGCTGCGGCGATGGCGCCGGTGAGGCCGAAGAGCCACTTGCGGTAGGCTGCTTTATCCAAAGGAAGGTCGCCAACCAGCTTGCCGGTCTGGCCGTTCATGGCAAAGGTAAATTTCTTCCCTTCCCAGGTGGTGTTCAGCAGCCACACGGGGTACAGGGCGTATTTTGCCTTGCTCCGCTGCAGCTGGATACTGCTACTTTCGGGGATCACCGTGTTGTAGCCCACGACGGTGGCACGGAAGGCTTCCTCGGTGCTGTTGCGGATACGCTGATTGGCCCGCTCGATGCTCTGCTGGGCGGTCACATCGTATTTATCCGCCAGGTAGCCGGAAAGGTAGGCCGTTTGGAAATCCACAGCCTCCGACAGGTCGAAAGGCTCGATGGATTCCATCAGATCGTCAGCCATCTTGGAAGAACCGTCCACCGGCACCCAGTCAAAGCCCAGGCTGCCGCCACGAACCACGGAATAATACCGGGTTTCCGTGTAATCGTAATCGCCACTGCGCCAGAACCGGGTCCGGGTGGCCCTGTAGCGGATGTGGGCATCGGCATCGGCTTCGAAGAGCCAAAAGGGCACATAAATGCCCTTGATCTCATTGATGCGGTTTTCATCCTTGAAGGCCTTGGGCATCAGGCGCTTGCCGCTGTAATGCTGCCGCAGGGCTTCCTTGGCCGCTTTTTTGTCCAGCTTGAAGGGAATCACCAGGTCCGGCTTCAGCTCATCGGCAAACTGCTCCTTCATGACCACGGGATTGCCGCAGAAGGGACACTCCGTGGCACCCAGGGTGGCATCGCCCAAGATCTCACCGGAACAGCTTTGGCAGATGTAGGTACGCATACCGGTGGTTTCATCCTCCGACCACTGCTGGCCGGCAGAAACGTCCCAGTCCATTTGGTCCTCCCGCTGGGCTTCCAGCTCCTTTTGGTAGGACTGGAGGGTCTCCACTTCAAATTCCGTGCCGCAGAAGGGACATTTCATATTTTGGGACTGGCTGTCAAATTCGATGCCGCCATCGCAGCAGGGGCATTTGAATTGCTGCAATACTTCCATGGATCATCCCTCCTTTCCCGGGAATTGGATCGGTATCAAATGATGTCGCCGCTGTCAAAGGGGTCGCCACACTCGGGGCAGAACTTGGGAGCCTTAGTGGGATCCTCGGGCTGCCAGCCGCACTTGTCACACTTATACTGGGGCACGCCGGCGGGCTTCTTGGCGCCACATTCAGAGCAGAACTTACCCTTATTCACCGCACCACAGCTGCAGACCCAGCCGTCAGCGGGCTTGGGGCTGCCGCACTCGGTGCAGAATTTACCGGTGTTCTCCGCGCCACAGCTGCACTTCCAGCCGGCGACAGGCGCAGGAGCGGCCTGCTGCTGTTGCTGCTGGCCCATATTATACAGCTGCTGGGCTGCATTGAAGCCGCCACCCATGGCATTTCCGGCCATGCCCATGCCCATGAAACCGGTCATGGCACCGGCAGAGTTGCCGGCTGCGGTTTCCATGGCGTTTGCCGTTGCGGTGGTTACACGGCCAGCCATCATGGCGGCATTGGAGCCGTAGGACATGGAGTCTTCCATCTCCTGGATTTTCTTCATATCCTCGGGGTTGAGGGTAATGGGATTCAGCGCGATCTTCTCCACGGACAGGCCACGGTCGCCCCAATCGGCACGCAGGGCATTGTTCATGGCTTCCTTCAGCTCATTGACCTTTGCGGGCAACTGGGCAGGACGCAGCTCCAGCTCTGCCAGAGCGCCAAAGGCGGGCTGCATGGCGGAGATAAATTCGGTCTTCAGCTGCTCGTCGATCTGGTCACGGGTGAAAGCGTACTCCACATTGCCGCAGACCTTGGTGTAGAACAGCAGAGGATCGGACACGATGTAGGAATACACACCGTTGCAGCGGACATTGACGGTCCGGCTGAAGCCGATGCGCTTATTCATGACCTCGAAGATGATGGGGCTGGGGGTGCCGAACTTGTTGCCCATGATCTCCTTGGTATTGATGTAGTAAACACGCTGATCCTTACCGGTGTCGCCACCGTAAGTAAAGCGCTTGCCAATGGCCTTGAAGGTGTCCTTCAAGCTTTGGCCGAAGGAGCCGGCAAAGATGGAGGGCTCGGTGGAGGTGTCGTAGGTGTACTCGCCGGGTTCGGCACAGACTTCCACGATCTTACCCTGCTCAACGATGATCATGCACTGGCCGTCGGCAACAGCGATGCCGGAGCCATTGCTGATGATATTATCGCTGCCCTTGGTGTTGGAGCTACGGCCGGAAATCCGCTTGCTGCCCTTGATCACCAAAGTGTCCATATCCAGCGCTTCGCAATAGAAAAATTCCTTCCACTGATCGGCCAGAACACTGCCAACAGCGCCAATACCTGCTTTAATAAGTCCCATAATTGAAACTCCCTTCAAAATATATGTTGTTTCAGTATGATCTGATAACGTTATTTGTCATTATATCATAGACAGAAGTCCATTTCAATAGGGCAGTTTGCAAGAAAAGGGCCGGGTATTACCCGGCCCTTACAAAAGGAACAGTTGTTTATGCCCAAAACTGGGGAAAAAGGATTTCGCTGAGGACCTTCAGCACCAGCAGGATCAGCACAATAATCACCGTGGGGCGGACGATCTTACTGCCGTTTTTGATAGCAAGGCCTGCGCCGATATAATGGCCGACGATGGAGAAGGCAGCAGCAATGAGGCCGATGCCCCAAAAGACATAGCCGGCGGTCCATGCGGTGAAAAGGCTGCCGATATTGGACGAGAGATTGACGATCTTCACATTGCCTGCTGCGGTACGGGTATCCATTTTTGCAAAGCGGATAAACACCAGCATGAGGAAAGTGCCGGTACCGGGGCCGTAATAGCCGTCATAAGCACCGATCAGCAGGGATGCGGCATAGACGATGGCAGCCTGCCGGGGGAACGGGATGGGCTCCGGGGTATCGGGCCAGGCCCGGGAACGCAGAGTAAAAATGGCCACAACGGGCAGCACCACCAACAGCAGATACTTCAGCACCGTATCCGGGGTGTGGTGCTGAAGCCATGTACCACCGGCAGAGCCGAGTAACGCCAGGGCAATGGACGGAATGGCCAATGGCCAGTTGACGCATTTATTTTTGACGAAACGTGCTGCGGAAAACACGGTGCCCAGGCCGGCGGACAGCTTATTGGTACCCAAGGCAAAATAGGTGGGCAGGCCCGAAAAGGCCAGCAGATAGGTGGGCACGGAGATGATACCGCCGCCACCGGCAATGGCATCCATGAAGGACGCCAGGAACACACCGCAGCCGATCAGCAGCGCTACATACCAGGGAAAGCCGTTTATGGTCATAAAAAAGCTCCTTACATGCCGAAATATTCCCGGATCATGGCAGCGGCTGCCTCCGGAGAAAGGTCGGAATTATCGATGCGCAGGTAGTTTTCAAAGGGGATCTCTCCGGGGTTACTGACACAGCGGTATTGCTCATCGTCCCGAAGAACACGGGCACGTGAGGCTGCCAGGTCCCGCTTGGAAGGTTTGTGGTGCAGGCGGTTTTCCGTTTCGTTGCGCTGCAGGCGAATTTCCTGGGGTGCAATGAGCTCCACATAGTAGATTTCACTCCCCTGCTGCCGGAAAATATCAGCCACATGAGCAGCATAGTCCCAATCCGACCGCATGTCAAAGGCCCACATGTAGGTAAAAATCATGCCCTCGTTGTCGCTTTTTGCAAATTCCCGAAAGATCACGTCCCGCAGCTGCTGGGTCACGTCGCGGTTGAACGTGCCGAAAATTTCGATGACCGGCTCGATCATCATGTGGTTGTGAAACAGCCGCAGACCGGTCTGCTTCATCAGCTCCTGGCCAACAGTCATTTTTCCCACGGCAGCATCGCCGATCAAAAAAACCAGTTTCATGGTGTGTTTCCTTTCCTGGGTGATTGATATCCTGCGGTAGGGTCGACTACCCCCAGCAGGCCCCACCTGACAATTGTGTAGCAAAAAGGCGCAGGCCGGAGCCTGCGCCTTTGGGTTTGGAATCTTAGAACAGCAGATGGGCGAACAGGGCGATCACAGGCAGGGTCACCACGGTACGCTCCAGGAAGACCAGGAACAGCTTCCAGATAGAAACCGGGATCTTGCTGCCCATAATGATACTGCCGATCTCGGACATGTAGATCAGCTGGGTCACGCTGACTGCAGCCACAACAAAGCGGGTCATTTCGCTTTCGATTGCGGAAGCAGCAATGACGCGGGGCAGGAACATATCGGCGAAGCCGACGATGACGGTTTCACTGGCCATCTGGGCCTCGGGGATCTGCAGCAGCTGATACAGGGGGATGAAGGGCATGCCCAGATAGCGGAAAATGGGGGTATACTCCGCAATGAGCAGCGCTGCTGTACCCATAGCAAGGACCACAGGCAAGGTGCCCAGCCACATCTCAGCCACGTTGGTGAAGCCGGACTTGAAGAAGCCCAAGAGATTGGGGGACTTTTCTGCCTTTTCCAGAGCCAGCTGCAGACCGTAGCGGGGTGCAGTCATGCCAGCGGGGATATCCTCGCTGTGGGGCTTTTCGGTGCAATAGGTATTGGGCACGCGGGACAGAGGCGGGATCCGGGGCACGATAAGAGCTGCCACAATACCGGCGAAGGTGACGACCAGGTAGAAAGGCAGGAACATATGGGCCAGGCCAACCTGTTCGATGACCACCAGGCAGAAGGTAATGCTGACGGCAGAGAAGGTGGTGGCAACGACCACAGCCTCACGCTTGGAGTAGAAGCCTTCCTCGTACTGCTTGCTGGTGAGCATAACACCCAGGGAGCCGTCACCCAGCCAGGATGCAACACAGTTCAGCGCACTTCTGCCGGGCAGGTTGAACATGGGACGCATGATCTTAATGAGCAGCGCGCCAAAGAAGTCCAACAGGCCAAAGTCCAGCAGCAGGGACAGCAGCATAGCGCCCAGGAAGAACACGCAGAGCAGAGTGGGCAGCAGGTCAGCCATAACGAAGCCACCGGTGACATCACCGATCAGCAGATCGGGGCCAACACCAAAATAAATCATATTGGCCAGCACGGCACCAATCAGGCGAACGGCAAACCAGAACCAGGTGGGATCAAAGAGGCCGTTGAGCTTCTCACTGCGCTGAATGAAAGGCAGGCGGAAGATCTTATGCACAATAGTCACCAGTGCACTGATGGAAATGATGATCCACAGAGCAGTGGCCACAAAGGGCGCAATGGTCTCCTTCAGCCAGCCGGAGATCACGGCGATCGGAATGGAGAGATTTCCTTCAGATTTGATGGGGAGAATGAACAGCACAAGGCCGATCAGGGACGGGATCAGAAAGCGGTAGAATCGTTTGTCTTTCAGCAGCTTCATAAGTAACCCCCAAAAAGAGATATAGTTGGAAAATATTACATTTCCAGTATAACAATTTTTTACAGGAAATCAAGAGAAAAAATAAAAATTACGCATATTTCGTATATTTTCACAAAATATATCCGCTTAAATTGTCACAACGATATTTTCCTTCCGGGAGCGCTCGGCCGCAAAGCAGATCAGGTGGCTCTGCAGGGACACGGCTGCGCTTGTGCGGCTCTCGCCACCGTCCCGCAGGACAGACAGGAAATCACGCATGATGCCGTAGTCACCACCGCCGTGACCGCTGAACTCGGTGCCCATATCCAGAGGAATGGTCTGCTTTTCACCGCCAAAATGCTGCAGCACGATCTGCTTGGTGCCCATGTCGGCCTCGATCTGGCCCTTGGTACCAAAGATCTTCAGCTGGCGGGAGAAGTCGGCGGACAGACCCGTCATAGTGAAGGTGGCCACTGCGCCGTCCTCGAATTCCAGGTTCACCACCTGGCGGTCCACCACATCATTGTCGCAGCGGTAGACACAGCGGCCGTAGGGGCCTTCCTCCAGGGCTTTGCGGCGGCCCTCCAGGCTCATGTCGGTGGTGATCACATCGATGGGCCAGCCGGTGCGGTTCATATCCATATAAAGCTTGGGTGCGTAGTAGGGACAGGTTTCAGCATGGGGGCAGTTATCCAAGCAACGCTCCGGGGCACCGGCGGGAGCATTTTCGGCGTTAAAGTGATGCAGCGAGCCAAAGCTCTGGACTCGGCGGCAGTTCTTGCCCATGAGCCACAGGATAATATCCATATCGTGGCAGGACTTTTGCAGGATCATAGGGCTGGTTTCCCGAACCGTGCGCCAGTTGCCACGGACAAAGCTGTGGGCCTGATGCCAGTAACCCACATTTTCGATCTGGTTGATGGTGGTCACCTGGCCTACCTCTCCCCTGTCGATGAGCGCCTTTAGAGTCATATAGAAGGGCGTATAGCGCAACACATGGCAGACCGCCAGGCTGCGGCCGGTCTTTTCGGCGGTTTCGGCAATGGCACGGCACTCAGCCTCGTTGTTGCTCATGGGCTTTTCCAGCAGCAGGTGATAGCCCATCTCCATGGCCTGCAGAGCAGGTGCGGTGTGGTCATCATCCAAGGTGCAGATAAATGCGCAATCGGCCATCTTGGGCTGGGCCAGCAGGTCCTTCCAATCTGCGAAACGGTTTTCCTGGGCTACATTCAGTTCATCGGCCAGGCTGTCCAGCCGGTCCCGGCGAGGCTCGGCAATGGCGACGATCTGAAGCTCATCGGGGTGGTCCTTGGCGTAGCCGCCGTAGATGCTGCCACGGCTGCCGGCGCCCAAAATAATGGCGGTAATGGGTTTCATAGCGATTCCTCCATTTTCTTTGTTTTCTTTTATTGTATTGGTTTGGCCCAGGTATGTCAAGGCCCATTGCATTGACAAAAAAACTATGCTATACTATTTTGGAGGTGAAACGCATGAAAAACCGAATTTTAGCTGCCATCGATGCCCACAAAAGCGAGATCATCGCCTGTGGAGAATATATTTTGCGCCACCCGGAGCTGGGTTTCCGGGAAGTGAAAACCAGCCGGTATGTGAAAGAGGCATTTCAAAAGCTTGGTATCCCCTATCGGGATAACCTGGCCATCACCGGCGTAATGGGCACCATCGGTCGGTCCGATGCGCCAGTGCACATCTGCATCATCGGCGAGATGGATGCCATTGTCTGCCACGGCCATCCCTATGCCGATCCCGCCACCGGTGCGGCCCACGCCTGCGGTCACAATGCCCAGGTGGCTAACATGCTGGGTGCAGCCTACGGCATCGTCGAAAGCGGCATGCTTGAAGAATGTGATTGCAAAGTCAGCTTTTTGGCGGTGCCCGGCGAGGAATTTGTAGAATTGGACTACCGACGGCAGCTGGTAGAAAAGGGGCTGCTGACCTACATGTCCGGCAAGCAAGAGCTGCTGCATTTAGGACTCTTTGAAGATGTGGATGCAGCCATGATGATCCACGCCCATCCGGAAACACCTCAAAAGCACCTGTTTTTGAATGGCTCCAGCCTGGGTTTTGAGGTCAAGTGGCTGACATTCAAAGGCAAGGCCGCCCACGGCAGCGAGCCCTGGAACGGAACAAATGCTCTGGATGCGGCGGTGCTGGCAGTCATGGGCATCCACGCCAACCGGCCAACCTTCAAGGACAGCGATCGGGTGCGGATTCATCCCATTATCAGCAACGGCGGCGACCTGGTGAATGTGATCCCGGACAAGGCCGTCATCGAAACCTATGTTCGTGCCGCCAATCCTGATGCTCTGCGGGATGCCTGCGAAAAGGTGGACAACGCCGCCCGGGCCGGGGCCCTGGCCATGGGTGCCCAATGTGAAATCGAAAACATCCGGGGCTATGCACCGCTGCGGCAAGATCCGGCTGTTTCCCAGGTCTTCGAGGAAAATGTCCGGATGTTCTATGGAGAAAATGAAATCACCTATGGCCAGGACATGACCGGTTCCACGGACATGGGCGACGTGAGCCAGGCCCTGCCCAGCATCCAGCCCACCATGGGCGGTTTCGCTGGGGCTCTGCACAGCAAGGAATTTGCCATCACCGACCCGGAAGCAGTCTATATCACCGCATCAAAGCTGCTGGCCTGCACTGCCTACGACCTGGTCAAGCAAAAACAAGAAAACAAATAAAATAAACCCCGGAGGAAACCTCCGGGGTTCAACTATAGAATTGCTCATATCGATTAGTTGCCGTCTTTTTCCCCAAATCCGATGGCTCGCATCACACGATCATCCAAGCTTGGGGAAGGACTCAGCTCTGCTTTGCGGATAGCGTCTTCGATATTCTTTTCGCTGATGGGGCGTCCATCCATGACCCTCGGTGTCCCATCTGCCGCTAATGCCATAATGCGCCGTCTACGCAGTTCAACAAGGAAAAGAGATGCAAGCAGGATTACGCACAACGCAAATGGGAAGCCAAAAGAAAAAACCTGCGATTGCGGATTGGGCATCATGAGCACCGGTCCTGTGGGTGACGGAGGCTGCGTTCCCAAAACAAACTGGGGATAGGTATCTACATAGTCGAAGGAAACAGCATCCCCATATTGGCCTGTGACCTGCTGAATCATGGCAAGCGTATCCGCATTGTTGGCAAAGTCAATGTGTACCTCAAAAAAGATCTTGTTTTCATACTCGTTAAGTCCGGCGGTGACCAGGCCGAGATCGGCATCAAAGTATGCATCCACGATCTCTTTCTGAATTCGGTAAAGATAGTTGCGGGAGTAGGTTTGATATACAATGGTTACGGTAGCGTCATCCCGCACTAGGCTCAAAATCTCCTGTCTTCCAATCTCTCCGGCTTCGCCTTTTATAACACCAAAGGTTAAGTTTTCACGGCCACCATCCGTAGACCATACACCCGTGATATAATCCGGTACGCAGCTTTGAGAAGTCCACGCTTCATATAGCTGCCCTGCGTTTTCGTATATACCGCCCTCATCAGCAGAAACCATGACAGCGAAGCTACACATTACAAAAAAACACATTGCAAGCGCGAAAATCCGTTTCATAATCATCCTCCATTCAGCTCATTTCGCATGCCCTTCAGAGCCCTGCGATATTTACGATAAGTAGCCGGCAAAGACAAGCCTACAATATTGGATATTTCTCTAAAATTCAAATCCGCATTCAGATGCAGCGTCAGGATTTCCCGTTCATCGCAGGAAAGCTTACGCAACGCTGCCTCCAGATCCATCCGCAAATGAATGCACTGGTATGGATTTTCCATTCCTCTTGGCACGTCTTGTTCGGCCATTCGTGATTGTTTTCGCAGTGCATCGATAGCCAGATTGCGCGCCATCTGAAATATCCATGCCCGCATATTTTTGACCGAAGCGTCAGGCGGTGAGTGAAACAGCTTGATAAACACGTCGTGAGTAATATCTTCTGCGGTTTCTTTTGACTGGGTAATACGGTAACAGATGGTATATACCGGTTGCTTTAGCTCCTGATATACCCCTGCGAATGCATCATGATCTCCATTTCGAATTCTCGCAAACATCTCAGATAAGTTCATCTCAACCATTCCTAACCCTCCTTTCATATACTATGACGAATGAAACGTCGGTTTTTTTCGCGAAAATGGACCAATTAGGAAATTTCCTGCATAAAAAGAAAACTCCAAGAAAACATGCCCCGGAGTTACCTCCGGGGCTTACTGCATGCAATCTCGTTTACTTACGGGAACGCAGTGATCATACCCAGATCCATCTGCATAATGAGTTTCGCATCGGTGGTGTTGATCTTGCCATCGCCATTGACATCGGCAGCATCGAAATTCCATTCGTCTCTGTCAATCAAGCCCAAATCAAACTGCATGATGAGCTTGGCATCGGTGGTGTTGATCTTGCCATCACCGTTAACATCGCCCATCAAAACACCGACTTCCACTGCACCACAGCGTGTGCAACTGCCATCCACATAAT
Source organism: Faecousia sp. (assembly GCA_045638785.1). Classification (GTDB taxonomy): domain Bacteria; phylum Bacillota; class Clostridia; order Oscillospirales; family Oscillospiraceae; genus Faecousia. Next base: position 2,375 of record JAZUBW010000042.1, on the reverse strand, counting down.
CGTGGCCCAATGCCGGAATCTCCTCCGTATAAGTTTCGCCGCAATCGCAGGTGTAGACAATGCAGCCCGGTTCTGTGCAGGTGGGATCCGTAACCACAGAGGTATAGCTATGCTTGCATTCCTCCAGCATGATCTTGTAGAACACAGGTTCAGACCAATCGGTCACATACCAAACAGCAAAATTGCCAACCTTGATGGGAGCGCAATCACTTAGGGCGCCTTCTCCGGTCCTGATATCGCCATCAAGCTGGCCCGTACCATCCAGGAAGCAATACTTTAGAACGTCATTCTCCGTCCAGGTCAGGAAAAAGCGATCATCGGAAACCTTCAGAAGATGAGGCGGAGACACCACCACGTTGTCATCGTCGGTATAATCCGTGAGCCAATGGATGGTGGTACCCTCTTCTGTGAAATTGTCTTTGGAAGTGGTAGTGACAAAGATATTACGCTGGGCAAGCCGCAGGTTTACATTTTCACTCATATCGTAGGCGGCGCCTGCGATCAGATAGTCAGTAGTGGAAAATACAAAGCCGCCTACTGCCACGCCGGTGTCATTATAGTGGGTAGTGCCAGAAACGATGTCCAGGACTTCAACCATGGTTGTCCTGCTGTAGAAAATCTCCTCGCCTGCCTTGGCACTATACTTGAAGAGCGCCACAGACCGCGGATAGGCATCGCCGTGATCCACCGCAAGCAACGTATCGCCATCCACCTGGACGAACTGATTGAAAGAGTGGCTGACATAACCATATCCACTGTTCCAGACCTTGGTAAGGTGATCGGTGACGGTCATGTCGCTGATGCGAACAGCTATCATCACATTGGCCTGATGATTGAGTCCATCATTGGGATTGGTGTACATTTCGTGAGCCGTACGGAGGTAGAGGATATCGCCGCTGCGGGCAAATCGCAGAGAACCGGCCTCGAAAGGAACGACCGTATTGGCACCACACAGGCTGGCGTGGTCCACTTTCTGCCAATCCTTGGTATATCGGATAATGCGGAACACTTCCTTTTCATCATCCTCTTCCCAGTTCTCCTGTCCTACCACCAGGAAATTATAATCATCCGCCATGTAGAGGCCTCCGTAGATGGGTAGTTCCAGGTCGATGGACATGCCGGAGAGGAATTTGAAGTTGTTGTCGTAATATTCCACAATGAGGGCATCATCAATGCACTCGGCACGGACATACTGACCATTCTCATAGGCCATATTGGAGCAGATCGGGTCAGACCAACGATCAGCGTTGATATAGAAGTGATCATCGATGTTACTGCTGACCGCCGGGAAAGAGGCAGCCAACGCCGTAGGCATAAGGCCACCGACAAAAACCAAAATCAGAAGCATCGAGAGCATACGTTTCATAAGAACATCTCCTTTTCGCATCCATAATATCGAAACTATTAATATATACATTAGCACAAATAGGAAGCGAATGCAAGCAAGTCGACCATAAGTTTTAGGCAAAGAAAAACCTCAACATTTCTGTGGAGGTCTTGGTGCTTGCGTTACCTATTTTCATGGCTAGGGCAATCTATCGTCATGCCGTAGCAAGTGTCCGGTGGACACTTGCAGGCATCATTACACAAAGTCTGGAATAAAGAAAAAGAACCAAGCCGAAGCTTGGTTCTTTGTGTTTACGTTACCTAGTTTTGCGGCTAGGGCAATCTATCGTCATGCCGTAGCAAGTGTCCAGGGGACACTTGCAGGCATCATTGCACAAAGTCTGGAATATAGAAAAAGAACCAAGCCGAAACTTGGTTCTTTGTGTTTACGTTACCTAGTTTTGCGGCTAGGGCAACTATCCTTTGCCGTTAAGAAACATGCCGGTGGCATGTTTTAGGCAAAGAAAAACCTCCACATTTCTGTGGAGGTCTTGGTGTTTGCGTTACCTATTTTCACGGCTAGGGCAATCTATCGTCATGCCGTAGCAAGTGTCCGGTGGACACTCACAGGCGCAAAAAAAGCCCCGACCTTTCAGTCGAGGCTTGTGTTCGCGTTACCTATCTTCCCGGCAAGTCACCCTGCAAGTATTGTCGGCGTACATGAGCTTAACTTCTGTGTTCGGAATGGGAACAGGTGGACCCTCATGACAATCAATACCAACTCATATGGATGGGTGTCAACCCATCTTTTATAGTCAAAAGCCTAGCGGCTTCTAACAGCAACCAAATTATATCACCAACGATTTTCTCTGTCAAGAGGCAATCGAATAAAATCTTGGTGACCCATACCGGATTCGAACCGATGTTAACGGCGTGAGAGGCCGCTGTCTTAACCACTTGACCAATGGGCCATTGGTGCACCTTCACGGACTCGAACCGGGGACCCACTGATTAAGAGTCAGTTGCTCTACCAACTGAGCTAAAGGTGC
>JAZUBW010000041.1:0-2285 GCA_045638785.1 Faecousia sp. | reverse complement strand
GTTTACCTGGGCAACATCGCTCTGAAGGGCGTCGCTCAGGAGTCCGCTCTGAAGATGCTGGAGCTGACCGCCGGTAAGGTCGCCACCATGTACGACTCCCAGCTGGGCTTCCGTCATGGTCCCAAGTCCATCATCAACGACACCACCCTGACCGTCGCTTACCTGTCCGACGACGCTTACCGCCGTCAGTACGAGCTGGACCTGATCAAGGAGATGGCCGGCCAGCGCAAGGGCAACAAGATCGCCGTCGTCTACAACAAGGCTTGCGAAGGCATCGAGGAGCTGGCTGACTACACCATCCAGATCAACGTTGGCTGCGACATGGAGAACATCATGCTGGGCCTGGACTACATCATGTTCGCTCAGACTCTGGCTGTCATGAAGTCCCTGTCCATGGGCATCACTCCCGACAACCCCTGCCCCACCGGCGAGGTCAACCGCGTTGTTAAGGGCGTCATCCTGTACCCCTACACCCTGGACTGATTTAACATTAGGAGGATAAATAGAAATGATTGGTTTGGTTGTTACTGGCCACGGCCTGTTCGCTGAGGGTATGCACTCCTCTGCCAATATGATCGCCGGCGAGAATGAGCTCGTCAAGTATGTCTGCTTCAAGGAAGGCATGAACACCGAGCAGCTGTCCGAGAACCTGATCGCTGCCTACAACGAGCTGGGCGAGTGCGATGGCATCATCGTTCTGTCCGACCTGCCCGGCGGCTCCCCCTTCCGTACCGCTGTTGAGTCCGCTATGACTCTGCCCGACAAGAAGATCATCGTTCTGTCCGGCACCAACCTGCCCATGATCATCACCGCCGCTACCATGGCCAGCTTCTCCGACGATGCTGAGGCTATGGCTGAGGAGCTGCTGTTCGAGGGCAAGGACAATGTTGTCCGTTTCGCAATGACCGAGCGTGAAGAGGTCGAGGAAGACGAGGACGGCATCTAATCTATGATCAATTGGGAAGTAATCCTCTGGACCTGCATCACCCTGGCCGTGCTCATGGGTGTCATCGGTCTGCTCCTGTCCTTCATCTCCGCACGGAATATGAAGAAGCGCCGCAATGAAATCGGCACCCTTCATACCAGCCTGGCCATTGGCAAGCGCGTCCTGTTTGCCGGCGGTTTTTACGGCAAGGTCGTTCGCATGAATGATACCGACGAAGTCATCGGTGTCGAGATTGCCCCCAAGACCATTGTTGAGATTTCCCGCTTCGCAGTCCAGGAAATCGTCGAATAATACCATATAACTCGAAACGGCGGAATCCAAATTCGGATTCCGCCGTTATTTTCCTCTCTGTCGGATTGAGTTTATTTTCTGTACTTCCACCAGATCCAAAGATAATTGCCGAGATGAAATCCCACAATAGACAGGGCACCTCTACATATATTCAATGGTAAATCATAGACACTGCGCACAATCAACATACGGCCCAAAATAAGTAATAGAACGAATAACACGATACACATAACCATTCCAGTCACGGCACGTTCCCGGGTCTCTTTTTTAAGCCGCTCCGTTTCCTTAACGGCTATCTCAGTAACGGCCTCCACCTTTTCCTCTTCCGGAACATTCTCGATTCCCAAGAGGTGCACGACAGTGGTATCCAATGCCTTTGCCAGTGGTTCCAGCATCGACATATCCGGGAAATTAAGCCCCCGCTCCCATTTGCTGACTGATCTGTCCGTCACGTTCAACTTCTCTGCCAGCGCCTTCTGTGTCCAGCCATAAGATTTACGCAGATGCTGGATCCGCTTTCCGGTTTCCAATGCGTCCATACAGACACCTCCTTCCTTAACTTCACCATAATTATACAGCAAAACTCAGGAATTGTCACTCGACTTAAAGTTGAACAGCCCTTTTCATAGGAAAAAGGATCCCGTTTCCGGGATCCTTTGATTTATGCAGATATCTTCAGATCACTTCTGATTCTCTTTACGCTCCTTATTCATACGGTTGCGCATCTTGGCCAGACGCAGCGCGGCCTTACCCTCTCTGCGCTTCTTCGCCTCTTCCTTTTGCTGCTTAGCAACCTCGATATCGTGAGCCTTTCTTGCTTCCTCGTCATATTCCCACTCGGGAACATTGGCCTGGAATGCAATACCCAATTCCGCAGCCATTTCCTTGGCCATGGGCTCGGCACGCATACCACGGTTGGAGGTAAAGTAAGTAGGAACAATGGCCACCACGGCATCATCCGCATTGGAGAAGGCCAGAGAACGGCTCTCAATATGGCCGCTCTTGACGGTGATGGTCTGCAGGCAGGTAACCTCATTCAAATCAATGG
>JAZUBW010000040.1:0-10451 GCA_045638785.1 Faecousia sp. | reverse complement strand
TGCCGCTTCGCGGTCGGAACGCTGAGGACAGCGTTCCCTACAGAGCTTTGCTAAACAACAATTTACTTTACAAACTTACTTCTTCCTTCACAGCGGTGACGAAGGCCTTGACGCCCTCAATGTGGTCGACCTCCACCAGGGTACCCTTGGGGATGACCTGACCGTCTGCACTGCGGGCAGTCCAGTACATGCCGCCCAGCTTCACCTGCCCAACGGCATCTATGTTGTCAATATCCTCCGTGACATAGCCCCGGGAGCCAATGACAGCGTCCACATTGGTCTTTTCGATGTTGGGTCGCAGGTATTTCTTTACCAGCGGGAACAGGGCGGCCAGCAGGGTGCAGGACACCAGCAGGAACAGAGTGATCTGCAGCCACAGGGGCGCGCTGAGCATGGAAGCGACACCGGCCACCAGGCTGCCTGCGGCAAACCAGATGCTCACCAGGTGGAAAGGACAGGCGCCCTCCACAATGAGAAAGCCTACCATCAGAATAAACCAAACGGTTGCATACCAATTCATGATTTTTCCTCCTTCCGTTGTGTTTGGTTGTGTTATTATTGTAGCAGAAAGACAGGTGTGCGTCAATTGACGAAATGCGCAAAAAACAACCTATGATGAGAAAAAAGTGAAGAAAAGTCAATGAAAATCCGGGAAAGTGAGATAATTTCATGAAAAATACTTTTGTTTTCTCAAAAATCCGAAATTTCAGAGATTTTCGTGTTATAAAATTATACTATATGGTTATATAACCATGTATAAATTAGGGCCGTTTTTTCACTATTTTCAGAAAATACCCGTGAAAATACCATCTTATACAAGAAAAAATGCTGGTTTTGTGCAATATTTTCTGCAATATTCAAAGAAATGAAACACTTTTTCCCATCTGTAAAAATCCACCCATTACGGGCAGTAATCCACTATGAACAAACACTCATTTTATGTCTACCCAGGAAAAACACTTTACATAAAACTTGGAAAATCACCGATTTCGCTTAACATAAAATCGCAGTTATCCACATTATCCACAGGTTTTTCCACAGGCGAAACCCCACGAAACCTTGGATTTTCGGGGTGATTGTACAGAAAAATCCCCACAGCCAAGGCGTAGGCTGTGGGGATCGTTTGGTTAACAGAAAATCGGTCAAAATTCCAGCTTTGCGCCGAAGATCCGGCATTCTTTGTCGCCCTCGGGCCGCTGGATCTGCAGGTGCAGGGTGCCGTCCTCCTCCTGGCCCCAGCCCAGCTCCAGCCGGTCACCCTCCCGGGCTTCGCTGAGGTAGCACAGGGTAAATTCCCGGATGGCGTGGTCCCCATGGAAGGGGCTGGGCAGCAGGTCGGCGGCCCAATCCAAGTACCGGCAGTTGTTCATGTGGCCGTTGATGTCCAGGTCTGTGAAGGCCACAGTCCGGCTCTGCCGCTGGCTTACTTCCGCCGGGTGCAGGGACGGGGGGCTTTCCAGTTCACCGCCCCGAAGGACGCCGGGAACATCCACGCCGCTCTTGCCCGGCAGGATCATGGCCCGGCTCTGCAGGTCCATCAGCACCCAGAGGCTGACGGAGCGGAACAGTTCGTTGCCGTTTTCGTCGAAGGCCACCACCGACCGGGGGAAGGCCACCCGAGTGGTGGGCATGGGCCAGGTTTCCAGCCGGATCGGCTCATTTTTCCGGGGCAACCGGGTAACCCGGACCCGATGGCGGATGATGGCCCAGAAAAGGCCCTTTTTCGCCAAGTTTTCCCAGTCCAGGCCTAAAATTTCACAATGCCGGCCGGCCATTTCCTGCACAAACCAGCAGATGGCAGACATCTTCAGGCGCCCAAACCGATCACACTGTAAATCGCTGACCGTAAAGTTGTCAATATAAATCGATTCCATAGCCTTACTCCATGATCGAAAATTTCAGCTTATTGTTCCGTTGCTTTCGTAGGGGAGGGTCAAGACCCTCCCCTACGGAACAGTACGATAAATCCCAATTTAACTGACTTCGTGGTTGGGATTTTTGGTTCTGTTTTCGATGGTCAGGGTGACGGTGAACTGCTTGCCATCCCGGCTGATGACGGCGATGATGGCATCCCCTGGCTGGTGATTATACAAAATGGCGTACAAGTCGCTGCGGTTATGCACCGGCTTACTGTCCAGCGCCAGCAGGATATCGCCCTCCTGCAGACCCTTCAGGGCTGCATCGGAATTGCTGCTGACACCGGTCAGCAGCAGGCCGCCGGGCAGCTGCCAGTACTGCTGGTAGAGCTTGCTGATGGCCTCCACCTCCAGGCCCAAATGGGGCTGGTCGGCCACAAAACCCTCCTCCAGCAGCTTATCCAGAATCTGCTGAATGCCGCTGGTGGGCACGATCATGCCGATGCCCTTGATATCGGCATTGACAAAATAGTCGGAGATGACGCCTACCTGGAAGCCGATGACGAAGCCGAAGCTGTCAAACACCGGGCCGGTGGTGCCGCCGGCGCAGGTCTGCACCAGACGGATGGAGCCGGCTTTGGTGGCGAAGATGCGGCCGGTGTTGAAAATGCTGCTTTCCCGAACATTGATAGGATCATCGCCGCTTTCAAAGGCGTAGGTGGGCTGGCCCACCTGCAGCTGTCGGTTGCTGCTGAACCGGGCAGGAGTCAGATCATTCCGGTCCACATAGAGCACCGCCAGGTCAGAGAAATTGTCGCTGCCCACCAGGGCTGCCCGCAGCATGGTGCCGTCAGAGAAGGTCACGAAAATCCGCTTGGCGGTGTCCACCACATGGCTGTTGGTCAGAATCAGACCGTCGTCGGTGAGCACCAGGCCGATGCCGCTTTCGGTGGAGTTCAGATGGGTGAGGCATTGCACCTCCACCAGGGACTGGGCGTTCAGCTCCCGCACCTGCTGGGCGGTGAGCTGGCCGGCCACATCGTCCTTGACATAGTGGGGCGGATTTTCCGTGAGAATGGACATCTGGAAATCCTGGGGCACGGAAGGCGCCGGGGTGTTCAGCCGGTCCAGAATGGAGTCGCTGTCCACTATGGGGGCCTCCGGCTCCTGAGCCAGGGGCACGGTAGGGCTGCTTTCTGTGTTGAGCTGCGCCAAAAGGCGGATATTGACGATGCCCAGCACGCTGGACAGACCGCCCAGGAAGATCACAGCCAGCAGAAGCACGGCCACCAGACCGCTGCTGCCCCGGGGCTCTTTGAATGCGCCGGTTTGATAAGTGCCCTCGTCCCACTCGGGCAGGTATTCACTTGTTTCCGGTTTTTGTTTTGCCATAAATGTAACCTCAAATAGGAAATGCAAAGTTTTGTTTATCGTACAATCTTTTCGGAGGGCGGGTTCATGACCCCGCCGCCCAGCTACCGGAACTGAGCGTTTGGTTGTTCCAACGAAATATGGACGATGGTATTTAGAAAAACCTACCAGTCCGTTATCGTGACTGCGTCGGCGGGGTCATGACCCCGCCCCACGATAAACAACACAATATATCTTAATTTACAACGGGCAATGTGAAGGTAAATTCCGTGACACCTTGGCTGCTGGTGACGGAGATATCCTCACCGTGCAGGCCGATGATGGTCTTGACGATATACAGGCCCAGGCCCCAGCCATCCCGGTTTTCGCTGCGGCTCTTGTCGATCTTGTGGAATCGGTCGAACAGCAGGCTCAGTTCCTCCGGCGGGATGGTCTTGCCCTCGTTGGAGATGGAAATGTAGAGCTTGTCGTAGCCCTGGCCCACCCGAAGGCCCAGTTTGCCGCCCTGGGGACAGAATTTTACCGCATTGTCCAGCAGGTTGTAAATGACCTGGGAAATATAGTCCCGGTTTGCCAGGGTGTACACCGGGTATTCCGGCATATCCACATCCACCTGCAGGTCCTTGGCCAGGATCTTATGCTCAAAGGTGATGAGCATCTGGCCGGCGCATTCCTCCACATCGAAGCGGGTCTTTTTCTCATCGGGGATACCGCCCAGACTCTGAAGCTGGGAAATGTCCAGCATACTCCGCACCAGGCGGCTGAGCCGCTTGGTTTCGTCGGAAACGATCTGCATATACTGGCGGCTCTTTTCCGGGGGGATGGTGCCGTCGAGAATGCCGTCGATGTAACCGCCGATGGTGGTCATGGGGGTCTTCAGCTCGTGGGACACATTGGCCACAAATTCCTGCCGGGAATACTCGCTCTTTTGCAGGGACGAAGCCATATTGTTGAAGGCCAGGGCCAGATCCTCAATGTCCGGGGTGTGATGGCCCTCCAGCCGCACCCGGGCATCCAGATCGCCATGGCCGAAGCTGCGGGCGGTGCGGGCCATGAGCCGCAGGGGGTTGTCCTTGCGGCTGGAGATGTAGAACATCATGGCGGTCGACAGCACCGTTACCACCGCGATGCCCACCAGGAAGAAATTGGATACCCAGGTGGCCATTTGGGTGGCCTGGGAAATGGGCTGGGATACGATGACATAGCCCACCGCCTGGCCTGTGGTGGTGGAATACACCGGTCGGGCGGAAATGTAGCGGGCGTCCTCATAAACATGGGGCAGCACGCTGACGTTGGTGATGTGGCCCTGCTGGCGGATGCTCTGCATGTAGTTTTCGCCCAGCCGGTAGGTCTGGTGGATGCAGCCGGTGGGAGAGTCGGAGCAGAGGATGATCCGGCCCTCATCGTTGCACACCAGCACGTCCACGTCGGAAACCCGGCTGGTCAGATCCAGGTTGATGATAAACTGCATGCTGTTCATGGTGCCGTCGGCATAGTAGGCAGCCGCCAGATCCGACAGCACCAGCGAGCTGGTCTCCAGCTCCGTCAGTGCCGATTCCGTCAGATTTTTGCGGATGAGAGACCGCACCCCAATGCCTGCGACCAGCAGGGCCACCAGAAAGGCGACCATCATGATCCGCAGGGTGCGGCTGTTGGAGCGTCCCATGGTTTAGATCACCTCGAACTTGTAGCCCACGCCCCAAACGGTCTTCAGGCTCCACTTTTCGCTGATGCCCTCCAGCTTTTCACGCAGGCGCTTCACATGGACGTCCACGGTGCGGCTGTCGCCGAAATAGTCGAAGCCCCACAGCTCGTCCAGCAGCTGATTGCGGGTATACACCCGGTTGGGAGAAGAAGCCAGGTAGAACAGCAGCTCCATTTCCTTGGGGGGTGCATCGATCTTCTTGCCGTCCACCAGCAGCTCGAAAGCGTCCATGTCGATGGTCAGTTTGTCGAAGGTCAGCTTGCGGGACTTTTTTTCCGCCACGATGCCGGAGGACCGGCGCAGCACGGCCTCAATACGGGCCAGAACTTCCCGCATTTCAAAGGGCTTGGTGATGTAGTCGTCGGCGCCGTTCTTGAGGCCGGAAACCTTGTCGTCGGTCTCACCCTTGGCGGTGAGCATGATGACGGGAGTCTGGCTTTCTGCACGGATGGCCTTGCACACGCCCCAGCCGTCCATGACGGGCATCATCACGTCCAGCAGCACCAAATCGGGGTTGATGGTGCGGAACTTGGCCAGACCCTGGCCGCCGTCAAAAGCGGTGGTCACGGCGTAGCCTTCCTTTTCCAGATACATCTGCAGCAGCTCTGCGATATTGCGGTCGTCCTCTACGATCAAAACAGAAATAGCCATAAAAGGTACCTCCCAAAATAGAATTTGATTTTTTATTCATTATACCGCATTTTTATGGATTTAAGTGAATAAATTGTTAAGACTACAGGGGTGATTTGTGAACAGCCAATTTTTCCTTGCAATTTCCCACCCGCTGGAGTATCATAGGGAAAAGAATACGCGGAATTGTTGTTTCGCGCACTGGCGCGGCAGCGCCCTTACCTTCTCCCGGGGAGAAGGTGGCCCGAAGGGCCGGATGTGGAATGCGGGCGGTAAATCACCGACTGACACAACGCTGCAGGCCTTATGGAGAGTCGAATTATGGAACGAAACAATACGCTGACAGGAAACGCCAGAGCTTTGCGCAAACAGATGACAAAAGAGGAAGCAAAACTTTGGTATCAGTTTCTGCGTTTATATCGCCCTCGGTTCCACAGACAATATGTAATTGGTAACTATATTGCCGATTTTTACTGCAATCAAGCAAAGCTGGTGGTGGAATTGGACGGCTCCCAACACTGTAACCCGGAAGAAATAGAATACGATCAAAAAAGAACGCAATATTTACAATCGCAGGGCTTAACCGTTATGCGATTGAGTAATTTGGATGTGATGCGGCAATTTCGCAGCGTTTGCGAAGCCATTGATATGGCAGTCAAGCAAAGCGGAGCCGGATCCTAGGTCTGTCACCTGTTCAAAACCGGCAGGTTACTGCCCGCATTCCACATCCGCCCCCTGCGGGGGCACCTTCTCCCCGGGAGAAGGTATAAGCGGTTGCACCATTGAAAGTACGAAAATTTGAAAGGAGCATTTTATGCTGGAAATTTTAAAGGCGATTCTTTTCGGCATCGTCGAGGGCATTACGGAGTGGCTGCCGGTATCGTCCACCGGCCATCTGATCCTGCTGGATGAATTCATCCGCCTGGATGTCAGCGAAGCATTTTACGAAATGTTCGAGGTGGTGATCCAGCTGGGTGCCATCCTGGCAGTTATCTTACTTTTCTTCCATAAACTCAACCCTTTTTCTTCGAAAAAGGACGATTTTCAGAAGAAAAATACCTGGCAGCTGTGGTTTAAGGTCATCGTGGCGGTGCTGCCCAGTGCGGTCATCGGCCTAATCTTGGACGATTGGATGGATGCCCATTTTTATAATTATGTGGTGGTCTCCATCGCTCTGGTGGTCTATGGCGTGGCCTTCCTGTTTGTGGAAAAAGGCCGGCGGAGTACCCGCGTCGACGATGTGTTTGCCATCGATTACCGCACGGCCCTGCTGATCGGCGCTTTCCAGTGCCTCAGCCTGATCCCCGGCACCTCCCGCTCCGGCTCCACCATTTTGGGTGCCATTTTGCTGGGCGTTGCCCGGCCTGCCGGCGCAGAATTTTCCTTCTTCCTGGCCATTCCCACCATGCTTGGCGCCAGCGCATTGAAGCTTTTGAAGTATCTCATGGAGGGTCTGCTCCCCACCGGCACCGAAATCGCCGTGCTCATCACCGGCTGCCTGGTGTCCTTCCTGGTCAGCCTTCTGGTGATCCGGGTGCTGATGGATTTTGTCCGCAAGCGCTCCTTTGCTCCCTTCGGCATTTATAGAATCTGCCTGGGCGCCGCCGTGCTGCTGTATTTTGCGCTGCAATAATCTGTTATTTCCCTTCGGGAAATCCGGAAATTGTACCAATTTCCGGCGGACGGCCAATGGCCGCCCCTACATCTGCTTGATCGATAAAAAATATCCATATATCCGGGCAGGCGGTGATAGCCTGCCCTTCTTTTTTGGGCAGAATAGGTGCAAGGAACGAAAAATTTGTGACTTTTGATAATTTGACTTCCAAAAGCCCTGTTTTTCCTATTGCTTTTTGTGCGATTTTCCTGTATAATGTTTTCAATTATCATGGGGAGGTGGGGTCATTGGCAGAGGTGATCGCTTTTACCGCCGGCAAGGGTGGCATGGGCACGACAGCCCTATGCGCTGCCATTGGCTGGGGTCTGGCCTGCAGCGGCAAAAAAGTGCTGTGCATCGATTGCGATGACGGCCGGGGCGACCTGGACCTGTACCTGGGCCTGGAGGGATCGCCGGAACTGACTTATCCCGAGGTCTGCCGGGGCCATTACCCCTTAGACCGGGCGGCATCCTGCCTGGGCCATGGGCATTTCCGCTTCCTGGCCGCTCCCATCCGGGCCGAATCCACTACCCAGGAAGAATTTGCCAACCTACTGCGGCAGGCCCGGCGTGATTTTGACTACATCCTCCTGGATGACCCCAAATTCGACCTGGCAGACCGTTGGATCGTCGTAACCCATCCCAACCCCGCCGCCATCCGGGGTGCCCGCCGCAAGGCCGACAGCCTGGAAGTGGGCGGCGCAAACAATGTCCGCCTCATCGTCAACGCCATCGATATGAAGCGTATGGCGGCATTGCAGCTGACGGTGGACGATGTGATGGACCAGGTGGGCCTCGGCTTACTGGGCATCGTGCCCATTGACCCGGAAATGACCTTGTCCTGCGCTGCGGGACAACCCCTGCGCAGCAAAAAGGCTGCTGGTGCCGCTGCCGAGCGCATCGCCAAACGTATACAAGGAATCCAAACGGCTATCCCAAGCCGCTTATAAATACAAGGAGTGAACACAATGAATATCGCTTTTTTGGCTCACGACAAGAAAAAAGAGTTGATGGTCCAGTTCTGCACCGCGTATAAGAGCGTCCTCAGCAAGCATAGCCTGTTCGCAACCGCTACCACCGGTCGTCTGATCGCCGATCAGACCGGTCTTCCTATGACGCTGCTGCTGAGCCATAAGCAGGGCGGTCATCAGCAGATCAACGCTCGAATTGCCTACAACGAGATCGATCTGGTGCTGATGTTCACCGATCCCAACGCCATCGATCCCTGGGACGACAGCCAGATGGTGGAGACCATCCGCCATTGTGATAAGCACAATGTTCCCGTTGCCACCAATCTTGCCTCCGCTGAAATGCTCATCATGGGCCTGCAGCGTGGCGATTTGGATTGGCGCGAGATCATGCGCAGCAAGCCCAGATTCTAATTGCAAATTACAAATCATATTATTTGTGCTTCATTTTGAAATCTGAATTTGTAATTTTTTCATTTTCCAGAACGAAAGGATTTTTACTATGGCAATCATTAAACCCCGGACGTTGTCCGGTTTTATGGAATTACTGCCGGGCAAGCAGGCCCAGTTTGAGCGGATGCTGGAAGTGCTCCGCAAGACCTACGCTTCCTACGGCTTTGCGGCCCTGGATACCCCCGTCATCGAGGATGCCCAGATTCTGCTGGCCAAGGGCGGCGGCGACACCGAAAAGCAGATCTATCGCTTCCAAAAGGGCGACAGCGATCTGGCCCTGCGGTTCGACCTGACGGTGCCGCTGGCAAAATATGTGGTCCTGCATGCAAACGACCTGGCCTTCCCCTTCCGCCGCTACCAGATCTCCAAGGTATACCGTGGCGAGCGTGCTCAGCGTGGCCGCTTCCGGGAATTCTACCAGGCCGACATCGACATCATCGGCGACGGCAAGCTGGACATCATCAATGAGGCGGAAATTCCTGCCATCATCTATAAGGTCTTCAAGGGCTTCGGCCTGAACCGGTTCCAGATCCGGGTCAACAACCGCAAAATCCTCAACGGCTTCTACGAAATGCTGCATCTGAGCCACAAGGCCGGTGAGATCATGCGTACCGTGGACAAACTGGATAAGATCGGCACCCGCAAGGTGGGCTTTGCCCTCATTGACGATCTGAATATCTCCGAAGATCATGCCGACGAGATTCTGGGCTTTATGATGATCCGTGGCACCAATGCCGAAGTGCTGGAAAAGCTGGAGGAATACTGTGGCCGCAGCGAAATGTTCGACCAGGGTCTGGAAGAGCTGCGTGCAGTTTGTGCCAATCTGTCCGCATTCGGCGTACCGGAGGAAAATTTTGCCGTGGATCTGACCATCGCCCGTGGACTGGACTACTACACCGGCACCGTTTACGAAACCACCCTGCTGGATCATCCGGAGATCGGCTCCGTCTGCTCCGGCGGCCGTTACGACAATCTGGCCGGCTACTATACCGACCGCCAGCTGCCCGGTGTGGGCATCTCCATCGGCCTGACCCGCCTGTTCTATGTGCTGGACGAGCAGGGACTGCTGAACCCTGAACTGCCCACCGCTCCCTGTGATGCCCTGGTGCTGCCTATGGGTGATATCGCCCCGGCCGTGGCCCTGGCAGAAAAGCTGCGCAGCACCGGTCTGCGGATCCAGCTCTACGGCGAGCAGAAGAAGTTTAAGCAGAAAATGGCTTACGCCGATAAGCTGGGCGTGAAGTTTGCCGTCCTGCTGGGCGAGGATGAGATCGCAGCCGGCAAGTGCTCTGTGAAGAACATGGTCACCGGCGAGCAGGTCACCGTCACCCCCGAGGAGGCCGCTGCCCTGATCCGGAATTCCCTCCAGCTGACCGGCCCTATCATTTTGGAGAAGTAAATGGATTCGTAGGGAACGCTGTCCTCAGCGTTCCGTCAGAAAAATTGACCTCGATGGGCAATTTTTCTGCAATACACAATGGAATTCCGCCTCGCGGTCGGAACGCTGAGGCCAGCGTTCCCTACATACATGATCGAAGGAGTTTTCTCTATGAAACGCACGGATTACATTTCCTGGGACGAATATTTCCTGGGTATTGCCATGCTGGCAGACCGGCGGAGCAAGGATGCCAGCACCCAGGTAGGTGCCTGCATCGGTTCCCCGGATAACATCATCATCTCCACCGGCTACAACGGCATGCCCAAGGGCTGCAGCGACGATGAATTCCCCTGGGAACGCACCGGCGAGGACGCAAACGAAACCAAGTATGCCTTCGTGGTTCATGCGGAGCTGAACGCCATCCTCAATGCCAACG
>JAZUBW010000039.1:0-43249 GCA_045638785.1 Faecousia sp. | reverse complement strand
GATTGAAGCGTAAATTGTTGTTTATGTTTGCACCTGTAGGGAACGCTGTCCTCAGCGTTCCGACCGCGAAGCGGCACAATTTTGCACCGCAGCATCGCAGAAAGATGCAGAAAATTCGCCCATCGAGGTCGAATTTTCTGACGGAACGCTGAGGACAGCGTTCCCTACAGGTGCAAACATAAACAACAATTTACGCTTCAATCATGATATGGAACAATTCGTTGATCCGCGCGGTCTGGCCGCTGAGGTACAGGGCGCCGAACAGGGTTTCCAGACCGGTGGCCTTGGCGTATTCGGCAGGGGTCGCACCCTTGGGAACGGCGTGGACATGGGCATTCTTGCCCCGGCGGTAGTAAGAAAGCTCGTCTTCCGTCAAATGGGGCAGCAGCTTTTCCGCAAATTTGGCCTGGGTGGGGGCTTTTACCATCTGCACCGTTTCCTTGTGCAGATTTCCCACGGTGTGGTTGCCGCTGGCGCAGAGATGGCTGCGGCACAGCAGTTCGTACACACCGTCACCGATGTGGGCCAGGCCCAGATTGGAAAAAGCGTTGATTTCCTGTCGGGTCAAATTCATTTGGAAGTAATTTTCCATAAGTTTCCTCCACGATCCACGAGAACTTGGGCGCACAGCCCGGTGAACAGGCCCGTAACGATGCTGCAGGCGATCATCACCGGCAGATAAATGGCAATACCGGGGGTGCCGGTGACGAAAACGGCCATGGCCATCTGCCCACAAGAATGAGCCACCGCACCCAGACAGCCGGCCACCCAAAGCTGCTTTTTGGTTAGTATTTTCCGCAGCAGCATAGTGGCGGCGATGGCAAACAGGCCGCCGGCACCGCTGTAGAGAATGCTGCTGAAATTACCGGCGAACACCGCACCCAGGAAGATGCGGACAAACAGCACCGCAGCCCCTTCCCAGGGCCCAATGGCAAAGACGGTGAAGACGGTGACGATGTTGCTCAGACCCAGCTTGATACCCGGAATGGGAACCAGGGCGGGAATTTGTGCTTCCACCATGAAAATGGTCAGGGCGATGGCGTCCAGCAGCGCCAAAAGCACCAGCTTTTTCACTTTCACTTGCCACCACCGCCTTTCAATTTGCAGATTACCGATTATTATAACAGTTTTTCAGGAAAAAGTAAAGGGCACGGTATCCCCGTGCCCTTAGTATTTCAGATATTGCCGCAGATTGGTCTCTGCCCGGCGCAGGGTACGAAAAGCGGTACTTTTATGTATACCCCGGCTGCGGGCAATTTGCGGAATGGATTGCCCGTCAAAATAATAAGCGGTCAAAATTTCCCGCTGGACAGGGGAGAGAACCTCCAGGATGATGTTTTGCAGTCGGCGCATCTGCACCTCCTTCGGCAGCTGCAGGCCCATTTCAAAGGGTATATTTCTCATTTCGGTAGTACCCCCTGTCGTAATAATGGGCCGTCAGTTCTGCCAGATCGTTCATTTCCGTCAACATGGGCGTCAGCACTATGATCCGCCGGTGGAGCTGAAAACGCTCCTCGGCATCCTCTGCCTGCTCCTCCAATCTTCGCAACAGCCGCAGCCGGTTCCGCAACAGCTTGGCGGCAAAGGCGTAATCCTTGCTCAACTCCGAAAGGGCCATGTGCGCCTCCTTTCGCAGCGGACGCAGAAGTAACCGGGCGGGTACACCAAACCGCCACAAACTCGACAATTTCCGCCCGGCTGCTGCTGAGGATCTATGTACAATATTTCCTCGATTTTTCCCATAGCCATCCTCCTTTTTCGTGTGATGCGGAAAAATGGTCGATAGCCACGGCAGCAATGGCGATCCCTTCGCCAATTTTTCCGTCAAAGGCAGTATAGCATGTCGATTCTGCGGAAACCATCGAATCCTGGTATCGACGCCCTTCGCTCCTTTTTGCGGCAGAAATGAAGTAAGATGGTGCAAACGGAGGAATGGGCTGCCCTTGACAAAGCGTTGCTGGATGCGCTATGATAACCTTTGAGGTGAAACATATGCAGGATCTGGAATTTATGGATGCGGCCCTGGAACTGGCCAGGAAAGCGGCGGCTGAAGGCGAAGTGCCGGTGGGCTGTGTCATTGTTCGAAACGGTGAGATCGTGGGCCGTGGCCGCAATCGGCGGGAAACGGACAAAACGGCGCTGGGTCACAGTGAAATTGAGGCAATTGCCGACGCCTGTAAAAATTTGGGCGGCTGGCGGCTGTGGGATTGCACCCTGTATGTGACCCTGGAGCCCTGCCCCATGTGCGCCGGTGCCATCATCAACGCCCGGATCCCTCGGGTGGTCTTTGGCGCGTCGGACGAGAAATGCGGTGCCTGCGGCAGCGTGTGCGACCTGTTTTCCATGGATTTCAACCACCATCCCCAGGTGGAAAAGGGCGTCCGGGAAGAAGAGGCGGCGGAACTGCTGCGACAGTTTTTTGCCGACCTGCGGGTCAGCCTGCGATCCCGGCCCAAGTGGAAGAAGCCCCAGTAACGGCCTGCTCCTCCGACATAACGGAAGGAGCGGATGCTATGGAAATGAAAAAACGCAGCACCCGTCTGGGTGCTGCGCTTGTTGTTTTTGCGGTGATTCTTCGGTTGGGCGGCGGCATTACGGCGGCTTCGGCCCATACCCTGGGACGCTGGGAACGGGAAATTACCGATTTTTGTCGATGGGGTGCAGGCGGCGTGTCGGCGGTCACAGCCACCTTGCCGCCGGCGCCTTCCTTGCCTCAGCCGTCGGGCATTACCTTTGTCAAAGAGGACCTGGCCTCGATCCATATGCGCTATACCACCGGCTGCCATTACCGGCCGGACCTGGAGGCGCTGCTGCTGTCCCAACTTTCCTGGACCCTGGATGATGGTGCTCCGGCGGTGCTGATCCTGCACAGCCATGGCAGCGAAGCTTTCCAAAAACAGCCGGGCCAGGATTACCAGGAGCTGGTCAATATCCGTACACAGAATACCGATTATAATATGATCGCCGTTGGCGCTTATCTGGCCGAACGGCTGGAAAACGCTGGGATCCGGGTCATTCACGACTGGACGATGCATGACATTCCGTCCTACAACAATGCCTATGCCAACGCAAGAGCGGC
Organism: Faecousia sp.; assembly: GCA_045638785.1. GTDB lineage: Bacteria > Bacillota > Clostridia > Oscillospirales > Oscillospiraceae > Faecousia. Next base: position 40,170 of record JAZUBW010000039.1, on the reverse strand, counting down.
AGTTGAAAGCTATCTTGCCCAATATCCCAGTATCCGGCTGGTGCTGGATCTGCACCGGGATTCGGCCACCAACGCCGACGGCAGCCTGTACACCACCGGCGTGACGGTGGACGGGGAGAAGATCGCTCAGCTGATGCTGGTGATGGGCACTGATGCTTCGGGCCAGGCCCATCCCCGCTGGGCGGAAAATCTGTCGGTGGCGTTGAAGCTGCTGGCGGTGCTGGAGAAGCAGGTGCCCGGGATCACCCGTGCTACCTCGCTGCGGGCTTCCCGGTATAATCAGGATCTGCACCCGGCCATGCTGCTGGTGGAGGTAGGAAGTTCCGGCAATACACTGGCCCAGGCCAAGGCCGCTGCCGAATACCTGGCGCAGGCCATCATCGCCCTGAAAAACGGCGCCAATTTGGATACATAGGTTGCAGTTTATCCGTTTCTCATAATGGGGGAGGGTCGATGGCCCTCCCCTGCAGAAAATACACCGATAAGCTGAAAGTTACAACAAATTCTGCCAATTGGGTAGCTGGCTGTCGGCGATGGTGCAAATGAGCAGGGAAAGCTGGGCACAGCCGGCGGCAAAGACAGCGGCATCCCGGGTCTTTGCATAGATCTGCAGCTGTGCCAGCAGACCCTCGGCCGCTTCCAGCAAACTGTGATCGGCAAACGCCGCCGCCAGATCTTGCCAGATTTCCCATTGGGCCCGGGCCTGGCCGAAACAGGCCGTGGCCTGTTCCCAATGCCCGGTCAGCGCCGCCTGGGAGGCCTGATCCAGCTGCCGGCAGATGGGCTCGCAGGCGCGCTGCATCCAGGCGATGCCCCACAGCCCGGCGGCCGCCAGCAGGGCCAACACGCAGATTCCGATCCAAAACCGCTTCACAGGCCGCCCTCCTTGGGATAGAAGCAGATTTGATCCCGCTTATCCGCCGTCAGCAGCCAGGTGGTGTCGATGGTGGCGTTTCTGGCCCGCAGCACTTGCTGCACCCAGGCCCGATCCTTCCCCAAAATCCTCAAATTTTCCTTCAGCAGCTGCCCGTCGGCCACAATGGTGATGGGCAGTTGCTGCGTTTTTGCCTGGATCCCGGCCTCGGCGGCGGTGGCCGGCTGGTCCTTGGGGTAGGGGAAGACGGACAGCGCCCCGTTGGTCTCCAAAATGGCGTACTGCACCGTTTTCAGATCCAGGATATCCTTCAGCCGCAGCTGCCCCGTCAGTTCGTCCAGGGTGATGCAGGTGCGCTGAAGATTTTTTTGCAGGATGCGGCCGTTTTCGATGAGGATCACCGGTTTGCCACACAGCAGCTTCCGCAGATGGATGCTGCGCAGGGACAGACTGGACAGCAACAGTTCTGCACCCAGTACCGTCAGCATGGGCACCAGTCCGGACAGCAGGGGAATGCCGCTGTCTTCCATGGGAATGGAAGCCAGGTTGGCTACCAGCATGGTTACCACAAATTCCGTCGGCTCCATCTCGCCGATCTGCCGTTTACCCATCAGGCGAATGACGATCAGCAGCGTAAAATACAGCACCCCGGTGCGCAGAAGGGATAAAAGCAATATTCTCACCTCTTGGGAAGTATTCCCCAAAAGCCCGGAAAAAAACGAGAATCCGCAGGGGCCACCCTGCGGATTTCGTATTGAGGAAAGAGGAGAGGAAAAATGAAAAAGATGAACAACAAACTTAGTACCTTCATGTTACCCTTAAAATATGAATAAAAAAAGTGGATATTTATTAAAAAAGTTTGAAGTTCAAAAAGTGAGCCAATTTTTTGCAGCCCCGGGGCCAAATCAGACCTTGATGGCCTCTGCCAGCTGGTTGTCGATGGTGTAGCGGCCGTCCTTGATGGCGATGGTGCAATTGCCCTTGCGCCGGGAGATCACGGTGACGGGCTCCCCGCTGTAGCAGCCCAGGGAGAACAAAAAGGCGTTGAGCTCCTCGTCGTCGGTTTCAATGCTTCGGATAATGTATTCTTTTCCCTCTGCGGCATTTACTAAAGTCATATCAATCACCTGTTTCAATTAGCCTACGCTAACTCGCAGGCTGTCATTTTGGATTAGCCAATGCTAACCCGCATGCTTATCATAACCCCCAGAACCCGGAAAGTCAATCCTTTTTTATATGTTTTTGACAAATACGCTGCCCTCAAAATTGCGGTTTATAGGGGAGCTGAATGTGTCAGCCCTATGGGCCGACAGCGGCCGTAGGCCGCAATACCTTCTCCCCGGGAGAAGCCAGGGCGGCTTCGCCGCGAATCTACCCGAAAAACTGAAAATCGCGGGTGTTTGCGAAAAAAGCCCCGGCCGGAAGCCGGGGCTTGTTTTTTATCCGATGGGCTCAAAATCGGCGGCACCGTGCTTGCACAGGGGGCAGACGATGTCATCGGGCAGGTTCTCGCCTTCGTAGACCCAACCGCAGACCTTGCACACATGGCCCTTCTTACCGGCGGTTTCGGGCTGGGGCTTGACGTTGCGGTGGTAGTAGCCGTAGCTCATGGTCTCCTTACCGGAGATCACACGGGCCTCGGTGACGGACCAGATGAACATGCCGTGGGTACCCAGATCCACATACTGCTCCACCTTCAGGCTCAGGAAGGAGTTGATGTGACGGGGCAGGAACCGCAGACCGTTGTCGCTGCGCAGCTCCTCTACGCCATCAAACTTATCCACGCTGCGGCCGCTGCAGAAGCCGTACTGCTGGAAGATGGAGAAGGGTGCGGAAACATCCAGGCAGTTGACGTTCATGATGCCGCTGTTGCGGATGATGTGGTGGGAGTAGTTGTCCTTGTGGATGGTGACAGCCACACGATTGGGCTCGTTGGTCAGCTGGGTAACGGTATTGACGATGAGGCCGTTGTCCTTCTGACCGTCGTTAGAGGTCACAACATACAGACCGTAGCCGATATTGAAGAGGGCAGACAGGTCGTTCTTGTTGGCGGTGTCGTCCTGACGTGCCATATATTCCTTGCACAGCTCTTCGGCCATGTCATCGATCTGCTGGCGGCTCTCGTCGCTGAGCGCAGACAGGATTTTGACGGTGGTTTCGGTGAAGGTCAGGTTCTTGCTGTTTTCGAACTTCTTGCGCATGACCTTGGCAGCCAGAGGTGCCCAGGAGCCGTTCTCGATGAGGCCAATGGTACGGTTCTGGAAGTTGCGTTCGGTCAGACGGTGAATGTAGTCGGTCATGAAGGGGTAGATGTCGGCGTTGTAGGTGGTGGTAGCCAGCACCAGCTTGCCGTAGCGGAAGGCATCGGCAACAGCCTGGGACATATCGCAACGGGCCAGGTCGTGAACGATGACCTTGGGGGCGCCCTTGTCATGGAGCTTCTGCACCAGCAGTTCCACAGCGGCCTTGGTGTGACCGTAGACGGAGGTGTAAGCCACCACGATGCCGTCATCTTCCACCCGGTAGGAGGACCAGATGTCGTACTTGTTCAGGTAGTGACCCAGGTTTTCCTTCAGTACGGGGCCGTGCAGGGGGCAGATCATGGCGATGTCCAGGGTGGCAGCCTTCTTCAGCAGGGCCTGGACCTGGGGGCCGTACTTGCCCACGATGCCGATGAAGTAGCGGCGGGACTCGTCATCCCAAGGCTCTTCCACATCCAGAGCGCCGAACTTGCCGAAACCGTCGGCAGAGAACAGAACCTTGTCGTAGGCATCATAGGTCACGATGACCTCGGGCCAGTGGACCATGGGAGCGGTGACGAAGACCAGGGTGTGCTTGCCCAGGCTCAGGGAATCCATTTCACCAACGATCATGCGGCGGTCGGCGTAGTCATCGCCGAAGAACTGCTTCATCATGGTGAAGGCCTTGGCAGAGGCGACCACAGTGGTCTCGGGGTACAGAGCCAGGAACTTGGCAACATTGGCGGCATGGTCGGGCTCCATGTGCTGCACGATCAGATAATCGGGCTTGCGGCCGCCCAGGGTGCGCTGGATGTTGTCCAGCCACTGATGGGTAAAGTTCTGATCCACGGTGTCCATAATGGCAATCTTATCGTCGATGATGGCGTAGGAATTGTAGGCCATGCCGTTGGGTACAACATACTGACCCTCGAACAGGTCTACCTGATGGTCATTAACGCCGAGATACTTGATGTCGTTGGTGATGGTCATAAATGCATTCTCCTTTGCTGTTTTGTGGCCTTATTATATCGCAGGAAAAGAAACTTTACTGTGACTTTATCACATTGTTGGAAAATATTATTAATGGGTACAATGATTGTGTTCTAAATAATATAGCATAAAACGCCCCTTTCCGTCAATTAGGGAAAGCTGGCAGCGGCACCCAATTGGCCCAAGGACCTGCAAAAATGACAAAAATGTAATATATTTCAAAAATTATTCTTAAAACAGTTGATTTTTCCATCCGGTTGTGCGACAATTTATGTAATGGCAATTTCGCATTGACCATACATTTTATTAGGAGGAAATGAATCAAATGAAGAAGCTTTTTGCTCTGCTGCTGGCCGTTCTGATGGTGGCCAGCCTGTTCGCCGGCTGCGCTGAGACCGGCAACAACGAAGTGGATCTGAACAATCCCGACTCCATCGCTGACGAGATGACTTCCGAGGACGGCAAGTATCAGATCGCCTTTATCACCGACGTGGGCCAGCTGAAGGATAAGTCCTTCAACCAGGGCACCTACGACGGCGTCAAGCTGTACGCTGCCGCCAACGGCAAGTCCTACAAGTACTATCAGCCCGCCAACGGCGACCAGGCTACCGACGACGACCGTAAGGCCGCTTTCGACCTGGCTTGCGCCAACGGTGCTGAGATCGTTGTGGCTGCCGGCTTCATGCAGGAGGCTGCTCTGAAGTACGCTGCTGAAAAGTACCCCAACGTTCACTTTGTCTTCATTGATGGCTACCCCATCGGCTTTGACAATGTTGCTCCCATCTCCTTCCAGGAAGAGCAGTCCGGCTACCTGGCTGGCTATGCTGCCGTTATGGAAGGCTACACCAAGCTGGGCTTCATGGGCGGCGGCGGCGGTACCAACCCCGCTTGCCAGCGCTTCGGCTACGGCTTCGCACAGGGCGCTCAGGCTGCTGCCGCTGTTAAGGGCGTGCAGGTCGAGCTGAAGTACTCCTGGGCTTACGGCGCTTCCTTCACCGGTTCTCCCGAGCTGCAGGCTATGGCTACCGGTTGGTACCAGAACGGCACTGAGGTCATCTTCTGCTGCGGCGGTTCCATGTTCGCTTCCGTTTCCGCTGCTGCTGACGCAGAGGAAGGCAAGGTTGTGGGCGTTGACGTTGACCAGTCTTTCGAGTCCAACACCGTCATCACCTCCGCTATGAAGGGCCTGGCAGACGCCACCAAGTGGGCTCTGGCTAAGCACTACGAGAACAAGTGGTCCGAGATCGGCGGCGTCGCCACCGCTCTGGGCGCCAAGGACAACGCTGTTGGCCTGCCCACCGCTACCTGGTCCCTGAAGAACTGGACCGTTGAGGATTACAACCAGCTGTTCGCTGAGATCGTTGCCGGCAAGGTCGTCATCGATTCCGCCCTGGTGCTGCATCCCGAGAACACCGCCAACGTCACCGTTGACTACGTCGAGTAATCATTCGCACAAACAAAGAGAGGAAGGCTTCGGCCTTCCTCTTTTTTATGCCGAAATTGTCGGAGCAACTGGCTTTTTTCTTGCAATTTGGTCAAAATAACGGTATAATACTCTTATGGTTTTGAAACATGAGGAAGGGAGCAGATTTCTATGCAATCCGAATATATCATTGAAATGCTGGGCATCCGCAAGGAATTCCCTGGCATTGTGGCCAATGACAACATTACCCTCCAGTTGCGCAAGGGCGAGATTCATGCTCTGCTGGGCGAAAACGGTGCCGGCAAGTCCACGCTGATGAGCGTGCTGTTTGGCCTGTACCAGCCGGAGGCCGGCGAGATCCGCAAAAACGGCGAAGTGGTAAAGATCAATAACCCCAACGATGCCACCGCCTTGAACATCGGCATGGTGCACCAGCACTTCAAGCTGGTGGATGTGTTCACCGTGCTGGACAACATTATCCTGGGCGCCGAGGATGCCAAGCTGGGCTTCCTGCAGAGAAAGCAGGCCCGGGCCAAGGTCCAGGCTCTATCTGAAAAGTACGGCCTGCAGGTGGACCTGGATGCCAAGGTGGAGGATATTTCCGTCGGTATGCAGCAGCGTACCGAAATTCTGAAGATGCTCTACCGGGACAATGAGATCCTGATTTTTGACGAGCCTACTGCTGTGCTGACCCCCCAGGAGATAGACGAGCTGATGGCCATCATGAAGGGTTTTGCCAAGGAAGGTAAGTCTATTCTGTTTATCACCCACAAGCTCAATGAGATCATGGCCGTGGCCGACCGCTGCAGCGTACTGCGCAAGGGCAAGTATATCGGCACGGTCAACATCGCCGACACCAACAAGCAGGAACTCAGTAACATGATGGTTGGTCGTCCCGTGCAGCTGCAGGTGGAAAAGGACGATGCCAAGCTCGGCGACACCATCCTGTCTGTCCGGGGTTTGACGGTACCGTCCAAGACCAGCAAGAAGAATGCCGTGCAGAATGTCAGCTTCGACGTTCGTGCCGGTGAGATCGTCTGTATCGCCGGTATCGACGGCAACGGCCAGACGGAGTTGGTCTACGGTCTGACGGGCCTGGAAAAAGCCGCCGCCGGCAAGATCACCCTCTGCGGCAAGGATATTTCCAAGGCAAGCATCCATGGCCGCAGCGAGGCAGGCCTCAGCCATATCCCCGAGGATCGCCACAAGCACGGCCTGGTGCTGGACGATACCCTGGAAAACAACATCGTTCTGCAATCTTACAATGATCCCCGGTTCCAAAAGTTCGGCTTCATCAAGCGCTCTGCGATCCGGGAGTATGCGGAAAAAATCATCGAGCAGTATGATGTCCGCAGCGGCCAGGGCTCCATTACCGTCACCCGGGCCATGTCCGGCGGCAACCAGCAGAAGGCCATCATCGGCCGTGAACTGGACCGGGGCAACCCCCTGCTCATCGCTGTGCAGCCCACCCGCGGCCTGGACGTGGGTGCCATCGAGTATATCCACAGCCAGCTGGTGGCCCAGCGGGATGAGGGTAAGGCGGTGTTGCTGGTGAGCCTGGAACTGGACGAAGTGATGAACCTTTCTGACCGGATCCTCGTTATGTACGAAGGCGAGATCGTGGGTCAGCTGGATCCCAAGAAAACCACGCCCCAGGAGCTGGGCCTATACATGGCCGGTGCCAAGCGGGATGGGAAAGGAGAGATGGACAAATGAGAAAATTGTATGAAAAAGACGGTGTCCAAAAGCTGCTGGCTTCCCTGCTGTCCATCGTCATGGGCCTGCTGGTGGGTGCCATCGTGGTTGCCATCGTGGGCTTTACCAAGCCCAATATCGGCGCCAAGGGCGTGTGGGACGGCATCCGGCTGTTGCTGGGCGGTATCTTCTCCACCGGCCGTAATACCGCCGGCGTGCTGACCTGGGGCTATAATGCCCAGAATTTGGGCAATATGCTCTTCCGGGCAACGCCGCTGATCATGACCGGCCTGTCCGTTGCCCTGGCATTCAAGACGGGCCTGTTCAACATCGGTGCTCCCGGTCAGTATCTGATGGGCACCATGGCCACCCTGATGATCGCCCTGAGCGTTCCCGTGGGCACCATGCCCGGCTGGCTGCTGTGGCTGCTGGCCTTCCTGGGCGGCATGCTGGCAGGCGCCATCTGGGGTGCAATCCCCGGCCTTTTGAAGGCATTTTGCAACATCAACGAGGTGCTGGCCTGCATCATGACCAACTGGCTGGCTGCCAATATTGTCACCTGGGCCTTCGATATCAGCAACTTTAAGAACCTGGTGGAAGGCACCAAGACCGGCTATGTCTACAAGACCACCTACGGCCTGACCCTGGTGGACGGCGAGTGGACCTACGTGCTGGGCAACGGCATCGCCACTCCCAAGATGGGCCTGGACAAGCTCTTCCCCGGCTCCCAGGTCAACGGCGGCATCCTCATCGCCATTTTGCTGGCGGTGCTGGTGTATATCCTGCTGAACAAGACCACATTGGGCTATGAGCTGAAGGCCTGCGGCTCCAACCGCCATGCTGCCCGCTATGCCGGCATCCATGACAAGCGCAACATCGTGCTGTCCATGGCCATTTCCGGTGCCCTGGCCGCTGCCGGCGCTTCTCTGTACTGGCTCTCCGGCAACACAGAGTTCTTCTGGTCCACCTATCAGGCTCTGCCCGCTGCAGGCTTCAACGGCATCCCGGTGGCTCTGCTTGCCATCAATAACCCCATCGGCGTCATTTTCTCCGGTATTTTCATGGCTATGCTCAACATCGTGGGCCAGAATCTTACCGGCTTTACCGCCTATAACGAGTATATCACCGACGTGATCATTTCCGTCATCGTCTACCTCAGCGCCTTCTCTCTGGTGGTCCGGATGTGGCTGTCCGGCCGCAAGAAGAAGGCCAAAGAACCTGCCACCAAGGCAGATGCCGAGAAAGGAGGCCAGCAGGCATGACATTTCTGATCCAACAAACCTTACTCTATGCCGTGCCTCTGATGATCGTGGCTCTGGCCGGCGTCTTTGCCGAGCGCAGCGGTATCATCAACCTGGCCCTGGAAGGTATCATGATCTTCGGCGCCTTCATCGGCGTTCTGTTCGTGCGCACCATGCAGGACATTCCTCTGTTTTTGAAAGCGGCCCAGGCCGGTGACTGGCTGACCCTGCAGGGCTTGGAGCTGCTGGCTATGCTGGTGGCGGCGGCTCTCGGTGCAGCCTTCTCCCTGCTGCTGGGCTTTGCATCCATCAATCTGAAGGCCGACCAGACCATCGGTGGCACCGCCCTGAACCTGATGGCTCCGGCCTTGGTGCTGTTCCTGGTCCGTATCCTGGCCAATCAGAACACCCTGCAGATGAAGACCGGTGGCGCTGCCTCCTGGTTTATGCTGAAAAAGAGCACCTTTGGCGTGGATAAGGATGTCCAGTGGGGCTTCCTGGCGGAAACCTTTCTCAATAAGGTCTACCTTGCCACCTATGTGTGCATCCTGCTGTTTGTGGTGCTGTCCGTGATCCTGTATACCACCCGCTTTGGCCTGCGGCTGCGTTCCTGCGGTGAAAATCCCCAGGCCGCCGACTCTTTGGGCATCAATGTCTACAAGATGCGCTACGCCGGTACCACCATTTCCGGCGCTCTGGCCGGTCTGGGCGGCTTCGTTTATGCGCTGACCACCGCCAACTGCTCTGCCAACGGCGATGTGGCCGGCTTCGGCTTCCTGGCCCTGGCGGTTATGATTTTCGGCAACTGGAAGCCTCTGAACATCGCCCTAGCCTCTGTGCTGTTTGGCCTGTTCAAGTGCGTTGCTGCAGCCTATTCCACCCTGGATATCAATGGCGACGGCATCTTCATGCTGGCCGAGCTGGGCATCAGCTCCCACCTGTATCGGATGCTGCCGTACCTGGTGACCCTGGTGGTGCTGGCCTTCACCTCCAAGAAGTCCCGGGCCCCCAAGGCCGAGGGTATCCCCTACGACAAGGGCACCCGCTGACCTTGCGAAAATCTACCGCCTGCCTTCCCGGCAGGCGGTAGTTGCTTTTTTATTCGGGATATTTTATAATAAAAAGAAAAAATGCCGGATTCCCCAGCTATGAGAAAGGACGATTCTATGGAAAACCGGATCTATTTGAATAACGATTGGCAGTTTACACCGGAATTTTCGGAAAAACTGCTGCAGCCCCAGGTTCTTGACCTGCCACTGGAGACGGTGCGGCTGCCCCATACCTGCAAGGAATTGCCCTATCACTATTTCAGCGAAACGCAGTACCAAATGCTCTGCGGCTACCGCAGGGTGCTGTTTGCGCCCGCAAGCTGGCAGGGCCAACGGGTGCTGCTGACCATCGACGGCGCTGCTCATGACGCAAAGGTATTCCTCAACGGTGAGCAGATCGGTGAGCATTTCAGCGGCTATACTGCCTTCACCCTGGATCTTTCCGAAAAGCTGCGCTACGGCGAAGAAAATGTGCTGGTCGTCCGCCTGGACAGCCGGGAAAATCTGAACATTCCGCCCTTTGGATTCGTCATCGACTATATGACCTACGGCGGCCTCTACCGGGATGTGTACCTGGACATCAAGGCACCGACTTATATTGCGGATGTGTTCGTCCAGCCGAAAATCAGCGGCAAACTGGTCAGCGATGTGACCCTCTCTGGCCCCTGCCCGGAAGGCACGCTGCTGCGGCAGTATGTGCAGCGGGATGGACAGCGGATTATGGTGGCAGAGGCAGCGGTGACGGCAGAAACACTGCGGCTCGCCGGCAAGGTGGAAAAGCCGCAGCTTTGGACTCTGGAAAACCCGGCGCTGTACACCGTGGAAACGGAACTGGTGCAGGAAGACCGGGTGGTGGATGTACACCGGGTGCAGACCGGCTTCCGCAGCGCCCAGTTCCGCAAAGATGGCTTCTATCTCAACGGCAAAAAGGTAAAAATCCGGGGCCTCAACCGCCATCAAAGCTACCCTTATGTGGGCTATGCCATGCCAAAATCCATGCAGGAGCTGGATGCGGACATTTTGAAGAGGGAGTTGGGCCTCAATGCGGTGCGCACCTCCCATTATCCCCAGTCCCATGATTTCCTGGATCGCTGCGACCGGATCGGTTTGCTGGTGTTTACGGAAATTCCGGGTTGGCAGCATATCGGTGACGATGCCTGGAAGGAACAGGCGGTAAAAAATGTGGAGGAAATGGTGCTGCAGTACCGCAATCACCCCTCCATCATCCTCTGGGGCGTGCGGATTAACGAGTCGGCAGACGACGATGCCTTCTATGCCCGCACCAACGAAACGGCCCACAAGCTGGACCCCACTCGCCAAACCGGCGGTGTCCGCTGCATCAAGAAGAGCAGTCTGCTGGAAGATGTGTATACATACAATGAGTTTGTACATGATGGCGCAGCACCGGGCTGCGAACCCAAGGCCAGGGTGACTTCCGATGAGAACAAACCCTACCTCATCACCGAGTACAACGGCCATATGTTCCCCACCAAGGCCTTCGATTGCGAGGATCACCGGGTGGAGCATGCCCTGCGGCATGCCAGGGTGCTGGATGCGGTGGCATCTTACGAGGATATTTGCGGCAGCTTCGGCTGGTGCATGGCCGATTACAATACCCACAAGGATTTCGGCAGCGGCGATCGAATCTGCTACCACGGCGTGATGGATATGTTCCGCAATCCCAAACCGGCGGCCGCGGTCTATGCCTGCCAGCAGGACCGGGAGGTGGTGCTGGAGGTGGGCTCCAGTATGGATATCGGCGAACATCCTGCCAGCCGCAGGGGAGAGGTGTGGATCTTCTCCAATGCCGACAGCGTGAAAATGTATAAAAATGACCGGCTTTTGAAGGAGTATTTCCCGAAAAAGGGGGAATTCTCCCATCTGTCTGCCAGCCCCATGCTGGTGGATGACTACATCGGTGATGGTCTTTTGGAACAGGAAAACTTCCCGCCCAAGCAGGCCGGAATGCTGAAAGATGCCCTCAACCACATTGCGCTCCATGGATATAATCGGCTGCCGCCGAAGGTCCTTTGGATGGCGGCCCAGTGCGTGATCCGCTACGGCATGAAGATGGATCAAATCGTGAGCCTGTATACCAAATACATCGGCGATTGGGGCGGCAGCGCCACGGCCTACCGCTTCGAGGCCATCCGGGACGGCAAGGTGGTCAAAACCGTGACCAAGACCCCCATGACCCGGGCGGGGCTGAAGGTGACCGTGTCCTCCCATACGCTGGAGGAAACGAGAAGCTATGATGTGGCCCTGGTCCGGGTGCAGGCGGTGGATGAATGGGAAAATCTGCTGCCGCTGTGTATGGAGCCGCTGAAGATCACAGCGGAAGGCACCATCCAGGTGATCGGCCCGGATATTGTTTCTCTCAAGGGCGGCATGACCGGCGTTTATGTCCGCAGCATCGGCAAGAGCGGTGCGGCCACCCTGACCCTGTCCAATCCCCAGTTGGGGGAAGTGCAGATCCCCTTCACAGTGTATGTGACGGAAAGCAAATGAGGAGGAACTATGGTACGACAGCTTGATAATGTATTCGTGCTGGATACCCGGCATACCACCTATTGCTTCCGGGTGCTGGAAAGCGGCCACCTGGAGCATTTATACTACGGCAAAAAACTGCGGATCGAACAGGCCGCGGATGTGACCGCCCTGGCGGAAAAACAGCCCTTCCCGCCGGGAAATGCCAATGTCTATGACAAAAAATTCCCGAAACTGTCCCTGGAGAGCCTGCGGCTGGAAATGTCGTCTTACGGCAAGGGTGACATCCGGGAACCCTTTGTGGAGATCGTGCATGCCGATGGCAGCTATACCTCCGATTTTCTGTATCATACTGCCCGGATCGCCCGGCAAAAGGCACCGCTGCAGACCCTGCCTTCTGCCTATGAGGACGATGGCCCGGTGCAGGAGCTGACAGTATTTTTGCAGGATGCGCAGTACGGTCTGACCCTGGAGCTGCATTACAGCGTCTTTGAAGATAGGGATGTGATCGTCCGCAGCGCCAAGCTCTGCAATACCAGCGATCAGCCGGTGGAGTTGACCAGGCTCATGAGCGCCCAACTGGATTTTGCAGAGGCAGGCTTCATTTTTTCCACCTTCAACGGCAGCTGGGCCAGGGAGATGTACCGCCATGACGATCTTGTTACCATGGGCAAAAAGGTCAATGCTTCCTATGCCGGTACTTCGTCGAGCCGGGCCAACCCCTTCGTGATGCTCTCCCGGCCGGAAACCACGGAGGATACCGGCCTGTGCTACGGCATCAATCTGATTTACAGCGGCAACCACTACGAGGCGGTGGAGGCATGCAGCCACGGCAAGACCCGCTTCGTCACCGGCATCAATCCCCAGTCCTTCCGCTTCCATATTGCGCCCGGCGAAGAATTTGAAGCGCCGGAAGCGGTGATGACCCTGTCAGAGGAGGGTTTCAACGGCATGAGCCGCCGTATGCACGGCTTTGTCCGGGAGTGTATCGTCCGGGGTGTCTGGAAGAAAAAAGCCCGCCCCGTGCTGCTCAACAGCTGGGAGGCGGCCTACTTTGATATCAACGAACGGAAGCTCATGCGGCTGGCAAAAGCCGGCAGGGAGGTGGGCGTAGAACTGTTTGTCATGGATGACGGATGGTTCGGCAACCGCAAGGACGATCATCAGTCTTTGGGCGACTGGTATGTGAACAAAAAGAAACTGCCCGGCGGCCTGAAGGGCTTGTGCAGCAAGATTAATCGGTTGGGCCTGGATTTTGGCATTTGGGTGGAACCGGAGATGGTCAATGTCCGCAGCGATCTTTACCGAAAGCACCCCGACTGGGTGCTGCAGATTCCGGGAAAGCCCCATTCCGAGGGCCGCAATCAGCGGATCCTGGATTTGACCAACCCGGCGGTGGTAGCGTATCTGGAAGAGCAGATGACCCGGGTCTTTTCCTCTGCCAATATTTCCTATGTCAAATGGGATATGAACCGCATTTTCTCCGATTACTATTCGCCCTCTTTGCCGCCCCAGCGGCAGGGTGAGGTGGCCCACCGGTATATGCTGGGCCTGTACCGGCTGATGCAGACCCTGACTCGCCGGTTCCCCCATATTCTCTTTGAGGGTTGTGCCTCCGGCGGCAACCGGTTTGACTTGGGTATGCTGTGTTATTTCCCGCAAATTTGGGCCAGCGACGATACCGATGCTATCTACCGGGCCAAGGGCCAGACCGGATATAGCTATGGCTATCCCATGTCTGCGGTAACGGCCCATGTTTCTGCCTGTCCCAACCACCAGACCCTCCGGGCTACGCCGCTGAGCACCCGGTTCCATGTGGCGGCTTTCGGTCTGCTGGGTTATGAGTGTAACCTGAGCGAAATGAAGCCCCGGCAGCGGCGACAGATCCGGGAGCAGATCAAGCTCTATCGGCAGTGGCGGGATGTGCTGCAGTACGGTACCTTCTACCGGGGCCGCAGCGGAAATCTGTACGAATGGACCTGCGTCAGCCCGGACCGCAAAAAGGCGGTGGGTATGCTGCTGCAGGTGCTGGCGGAACCCAACACCATGTTTGCCCAGTATTTCCCCAAGGGCCTGGATCCGGAGCAGAAGTACCGCTTCTACAACATGGAGCAGAAGGTGGATATTAAAGCCTTCGGCGATCTGGTGAACATGGTTTCTCCCGTCCATGTCAAAGCCGATTCGCTGCTGCACAATGCCATCGACAAGTTGGTGAAAATGCCGGGTGAAACAGAAGATCACCGGGCTTATGGCAGCGTGCTGATGGGTGGTGTCAAGCTCAGCGGCGGCTTTGCCGGTACCGGCTATGATGAAAATACCCGTTATTTCCAGGATTTCAGTTCCCGTCTGTATTTTATGGAGGCAGTAGAAGAATAAAAACGCAGAATGAGCGCCCCGGTTGCCCGGGGCGCTCGTTTTATTGGTTTGTGATGCTGTTTTGGATCGATCAGCCCTGGTTGGGGAACTCGGTGATCAGACCCAGGTCAAGCTGCATGACCAGCTTGGCGTCGGTGGTATTTACCAGACCGTCGCCGTTGACATCGGCAGCAGCCAGATCCAGGTCGGTTTCGGAAATCAGATCCAGGTCAAACTGCATGATCAGCTTTGCGTCGGTGGTATTTATCAGACCGTCGCCATTGACGTCGCCCAGCAGAGTGACTTCTTCCTTGGGCAGATCCAGCTCGCTCAGGCCGCCCATGGGCCAAATGCCGGGGCCAAAGTCGCCCATGTTATAGGCCTTGCGGCTGCCGACGGTGTCGATGGCGAACAGCGTAGCGACATCACTGCCTTCGTTGTAAACGCTCCAGTACAGGAACTCGCCGTCGAAGTAAGCAGAGCCGAAGTAGATGGTATCGGTCTGATAATTCACAACGGTGAAGATACCGCCGCTGGCATCAGGATGCTCCAGATAGTACACATTGCCTGCATCGTCTGCCAGGAAGCCCATCAGATAGACAAAGCCATAGGTGTCGATCAGGAAGAACCAGTCGATGTAGGTGTCGAAGCCATAATCCTGGAAGCGATCGGAACCGACATAGGTGATGGCGTTCAGACCGTACATGAACATGGTGTAGTCGGCAATGTAATTACCGTTGGAGGGATCGATGACCAGCAAGCTCTGGCCATAGGTGCCCAGGATGGTACCGCCCAGCAGGTTGGGTGCGTAAGCGATATCGGATGCGCCCAGGACCTCGCCTTCAAAGTTGACATCACCGATCTTGTTCAGCTCCAGGGTGGCGGGATCCACCGTGTACAGTGCGGACTCCAGATAACCGGTGCTGACGTCGGTGGAGGAAGCGTAGATGGTGCCATCGGGAGCAACGGCAATGGCTGCCAGGTACTGCTTTTCGTTGGTGGTGTTGACGTTGGCGATCTTATCGTAGTTGGGCAGATCGCCGACATTGAACTCGCTCCACCAGATGTCGCCGTTCTCGTCCCAGACAATACCGGTGAGGTTCTTATCCAGCGTGTTGACTTCGATGACGCAGGTAGCGTACTTGGTGGGATCCAGGTTGGAGGTTGCGGTAATAACCGCAGTACCCACGGCAACGCCGGTGACCATACCGTTCTGGTCCACAGTAGCGACGGATTCATCGGAGCTGGTCCAGGTGACGGAGCTGTCGCTGACATTCCAGGGCCATACCTTTTCTGTCAGCATGACGTTGGTACCTACCATGGTGCGGTTTTCGGTGAAGTCCAGCTCCACAGAAAGCACTTCATCCACAGGAGCGAAGGTCTCGCCGGTGTAGGTTTCAGGACGGATGTAAAGACCGACCATCTGATACATATTGTAGTGCAGAACGGTGTAGTCAGCAGTCCGGGGATTGATCTCGATCAGGGTGTTGGGATATGCCCAGTACAGCATGTCGGTGTTGTGGTCCCATGCCAGGGAGTTGAGGTTGCCGGTACCATAGTAGACTTCGCCAATGTATTCTACCATACCACTTGCAGCACCTTCCAGGGTATAGGTGTACAGGGAAGATCCGCCATAGACGATGGAATAGAAGTTGCCCTCGCCGTCGATAGCCATGTTGTTGACATCGATGGGCATTTCGAACAGAACTTCCATCTCGCCGGTGAACATATCGATGGTACACATAGCGGGTTTCATTTCGCCATTGAGCTCACTGTAGAACAGGCCGTACAGATTGCCGTCAGCGTAGTTGTAGGCCAGATCCACGAAGGAGGTGATGGCCCATTCGCCGGTGGGATCCAGTTCGCAGAGGTACTGGAAGGAGTTCAGGTCGATGTCTTCGGCAACATACAGCTTGGCGCCATCGGTGATTTCGAAGACATAACCGTCAACAAACTCAGCAGCCATGGGGCCGGGACGGTCGCTGCCGGCCAGGGCGATGGAGCTGCCGTCGGCGTTCAGACCGTAGTAGGTGCCGGACTGATAGTCCATAACGGTGAAGTAGGGACGCTCGATTTCGGGCAGATCCAGCTCGATCTGGTAAGTGGTAACATTCATTGCGTAGTCATACACAGCCAGCTGGAAGCTCTTGCCGGTAACGCCGGTCAGATCCAGCTCAATGTCCACCTCAGTGTTGACAGTCATCTGGTTTGCAGCGGCGGTTGCCAGGGAGATGGTGCCGTTCTTGTTGGTCAGCACGACGGCTGCGATGTACTCGTTGTCCAGGGCGTTCACATTCAGCGTGACGGTGCCGTCTGCTGCCTCGTTCAGGACATAATCATTGATGACGGGAGCGGTGTTGTCGATGGTAACCTGGGTGACCATCGTTGCACCGTGACCCAGCTGGCTGACGTCGTAGTTGCCGTTCTCGTCGATGTAGTACTCGGGTACGGCGGTCAGAATGATATCCACAACGGTGCCCTCGGGCAGAGGCTCGCCGCTGGCGTCGGTGCCCTTCCAGAACATGTTGACGCCCTGCTGGTCATTGTCCCAAACATAGTAGGAGCTGTTGAAGAATGCGGAGTAGACTTCGCCGGCATTCTTGCTGAAGTAAACTTCGCCGGTTTCCTGATCGACGATCTGCAGAACCATATCGCCTGCGTTACGGATCAGGGTAAAGTACTGTGCCTTCAGCATGGAGTCATCCAGGCTGTTGAAGGAGTTACGCTCGGGCAGGTACTGGGTTTCCAGGTCGGTAGCAATGGGGTTGCCGCCGAAGTAGTACTCGTTGCCATCACCGTAGTCGATGGTCAGCGCGTTGCCGTTGCCGATGGCCTGGTACAGATAGGGGACCAGATCGCTGATGCCGTACCACATTTCAATGTAGGTGCCACGGTCGAACATATTGGGATCGGTCCAGTTGCCGTAGAAGCCCAGCATGGGGATGGAGTGATTGGTGCCGTTGGGTTCGTCGGTGACTTCTTCGGCAAAGACGTAGGCCTGGATGAAGGCGCCGTCTGCGAACAGCTCGTCCAGCTCAGCCTTGGCTTCCTCGGTCAGAGACAGCTCGACTTCGATGGTGACGCTGCCGTCAGCGGGAACAGTCACAGTGGAGCCGGTGACGCCGTTGAAGGTAAAGGTTGCATTGGCTGCCAGAGCCACGGTACGGGTGTCCTGAATGGTGAAGCCGTAGGGGCTGCCTTCCAGCACCGTGCCGGGATCGTAAATATCCTGGCGGAACAGGTCAGCGCTCAGGGCGTAATCCTGTGCCTCGCCGGTCAGGTTGTTCAGAACGAAGGAGAAGCTGTAAACGCCGGTGCGCAGAGGATCGTCGCCCACCTCGGCCTTTACCTTGCCGTCGTCCTGGCCAACGACCATGACATAGGAGGAAGCCAGGGTAGCCAGATCCACACGAGCCAGGCCGGAGCCCTGCTGCATGATGGGATAGTAGCTGTCGGAGGTTTCTTCCAGCATGGGAACGGCGGTGGACATCAGCAGACTCTGCGCCAGGGTTCTGGGGCTGAGACCGGTCTGTTCGGACAGACCGTTTTCGCGCATATACTGTGCCAGCAGTGCCACCATACCTGCAATCTGAGGCGCAGCCATGGAGGTACCGGACATCATGCCGTAGTTCTCGGTGCCGAACAGATCGGGCGTAGAACCGTAAACGGAGTAGATCATACCGCCGGGGGCAGTGATCTCGGGCTTGATGGACAGATCGCCGGGAACACCCCAGGAGCTGAAATCGCTCATGGTGAAGTACTCGGAATTAAAGAAGCCGACCTGGGGGGTACCAAAGATGTCGATGGTGCCGGTGTAGTAGGTCAGGCCGCCGTCGGTGGTCATCTGAGTGGAATTGCTGCGGACATGGTCAGAAACAGCGCTGGAAACGGAAACGGCGGGAGCGCTGTATTCGTAACCGGTCAGATTCATGCCGAAGTCGCCCTCGGTGTTGTTGTAGACGATCACGGCGACAGCACCCAATGCAACAGCGGTATTGGCCTTGTCAGCGAAGTTGGTCACGCCACGGGAGCAGAAGACCACCTTGCCGAGCAGGTCCATACCGACATAGTCGGCAGGATCACCGATGCCGTCGATGAAGATGTACTCATAGGTCGTGCCGGAGCCATCGATAGAAGTGTCGATGGTGGACAGGGGTCTGTTGCCGTAGTCCGTATTTTCCACATACATCACATTCAGGCCTGCGACGCGGAAGATGGAAGCGATGATGCCATCATTTTCTACGGAAGCAACGGAGAAGAAGTTGCTGTAGGAAGCGGGGGAACCGACGGTGTCGAAAACCACGTCGTCACTGTAGGGGGTGCCGAACATGGTCATGTCGGTCCACTTGCCTTCGTTACCTGCGGAACCAATGACCACAGTATCAGTCTGCGTCATGTAGTTGAGCAGCTCGGCATAGTAGTCATTGAAGGCATGACCGGGGTTCAGCGTACCCAGGGACAGGTTGACGGAGTCACAACCCAGGAGGATTGCGTCTTCGACAGCGGCCATATAGTCGGAGTCACGCAGTGCGGTGTTGCCGAAAACCTTCATGGTGATCAGCTGTGCATCGGGTGCGATGCCGGATACCTTTACGCTCTGCAGGGCATTCACATAGCCGCCATCCTTGGGAACAAAGCGGTTAGCGGTTGCGATACCGGCAACGTGGGAGCCGTGGTTGGTCTGATAGTCATTGTCGTGGGTAACATTCAGACGGCCTGCGCCGGAGTCAACGTAGTTGACAGCAAAGGCCAGCTTTTCAGTCAGATACAGGTCATCTGCGGTCAGGGTGTTGTCCCGCTCGTAGATGTTCAGGTTGGGCAGCACAGCAGCCAGCTCTTCTGCATCCAGCAGGTTCAGACCGGCAACATATGCCTCAAAGCTCAGACCTTCAGCCAGAGCATTCTGCTCCAGGGCATACAGGAACGCGCCATTGTCAAAAGACAGGTGGTCAGTATCCGTACCGGTATCGATAACCGCAATACGGCTGCCGGCACCGGTGTAACCGTTGGTCCAAACCACATTGGAACCGGTCATACTGGTGGAAGCAAACTGATTGAGGGCGGCGCTGTTTTCCTCTGCTACATCGCAGGGCTCATATTCATTTTCAATCACCACACCGGCAACACCGCTGATCTTGCGGATCTGTTCGATTTTGCCGAAGGGAACATTGGCGGAAATGATGTTGCCGACCAGGGTCAGATTCCAGACAATGTCCAGAGGCTGGCCATCCAGGGCCTGCTTGGAGATCATCTGTGCAACAGTTTCCTGCTTGTTCTGCAGGTTCTTGTTGTAGGCCATGGCCTGGTTGTTGCTGGCGATGTCCATGGTGGAGAAGCCAGCCTGGATGGTGGACTTTTCTTCCAGCACGATGGATACACGAACGATATCCGTGGGCTCGAAGGGGGCATCCACATAGAGATTTGCCAGTCGGTCAGACAGATCGGGGGTGGGCTGTTTGGCGAGTTCTTCCTGGCGGGGCTGGAGCATCTGGGGTGCCATAGGGGCGGCGTTGGCCCGGATGCCGGGTGCCATGGTCAACAGCATGACCAATGCGATGAACAGGGACAGAACTCTCTTAAATTGGGTTTGCTTCATGAGGGGTACACTCCTTTCCAAATGTTTGCTGCGGGATATAAACTGCGATTTTTTAGTACGGTGTATTTTGGGTGATATGCTTATAGGGTGCCAGCAAAATACAATCGTCTTCGCGTTGGCTACATTATAGTAAAAATATGGGCCAATTGCAAGATGAGAATGTATCCGCGATTGTTTTTGGGCAATTTGCAACAAGAAGTGAATGAAAAATGTACAGAATATACAACCGCCGGAAACGGGGCTTGTCAGAACAACCGGGCTCTGTTATAATGTATATAATTATGCAAAAAAGGAGGGAATTCCCATGGGTGACCAGTTTCGACAGATGATCGACCAATATCGCTGCATATCCATCATCGGCATGTGCAAAAATGCAGGCAAGACCACGGCACTGAACCGGATCATCCGGGAATCAGCCCGGGTGCAAAAGCGCCTGGCACTGACCTCCATCGGCCGGGACGGCGAGGACCAGGATCTGGTCACCGGCACGAAAAAGCCGGGCATCTATATTCCGGAGGATACCCTGATCGCCACCGCTTCGGACCTTGTGGTGCGTCACTGCGATGTGACCCGGGAAATCCTGGATACCACCGGTATTTTTACGCCCATGGGCGAGGTGGTGATCTTCCGGGCCCGCAGCGCCGGTAATGTGCAGCTGGCAGGCCCTTCCATGACCAGCCAGCTGGCCTCTGTCCGGGAGGATTTTTTCCGTCTGGGGGCAGACCTGGTGCTGATCGATGGCGCGCTCAGCCGCAAATCTCTCTGCAGCCGCCAGGTGACGGAGGCCACCGTCCTCTGCACCGGCGCCAGCTACAACAAAAACCTGCGTACCGTGGTGGAGGATACGGCCTTCCAGTGCCGCATTCTGACCCTGCCGGAGGCGGAGGATGACCGCCTGCTGCCCTTTGCGGAAACCGACAGCCGGGATACCCTGCTGCTGACGGAAAGCGGGATTCTGTCCATCGCCGGGTCTTTGGAAGCGGCGCTGCGGCAGAACAAAGCGAATACCGTCTTCTTCGGCGGTGCGTTGACGGATCACCTGGTCAAACCGCTGATTCTGTCGGCGGTGCCTCTGCAGGGGCTGAATTTCGTGGTGCGGGATGCCAGCAAGATCCTGCTGAAACCCGATTCCTTTGAAAAATTGCAGCGCCGGGGCGTTCGGCTGCAGGTGCTGCGTTCCGTGAATTTGGCGGCAGTGACCGTCAACCCCTTCAGCGCCTACGGCTTCCATTTTGATGCCGGGCAGCTGCTGGAGGAAATGCGCAGCCGGATCGACCTGCCGGTGATCGATGTAATGGAGGACAGCCAATGAATGCCTTGACTTTTGCACAAAAAGAGAATATTGGCTTTCAGTATGTGCTGGATGCCCTGCGGCCCTGTTCTCCCTATGGCCAGGAGCGGCTGCGGGACTTAACGCCTATGGGCCCGGAAAACCGGGCAGAGCTGCTGCGGCAGCTGGGCAATATCCGCCGCATCCTTGAAAACGAGGGCTGCCAAAAGGATCTGCAGCAGCTGCTGCGGATCTTCATGGGTCTGAAAATGGTTCGGCCTACGGCGAAAAAATGCCTGGAAACCGACCTTAATGAGATCGAATTGTTCGAAATTAAGCGGTTTTTGCTGCAATCTGAGGAGATTTACAATCTGTTTGTGAAGCTGCAGCCGGCTCTTGGGCTGGATGGTATCGCCTTTGCTGATACCCGGGCGGCCCTGGATATTTTGGATCCGGAGAGCAACCGGGTGGCATCCTTTTACCTGCCCGATTCCGCCTCCGAAGCCCTGGCGCAGCTGCGCCGGGAAAAGCGGGAACTGGAAGCCCGCCTGGCCCAAGCTCCCGACCCGGATTTGCTGACAAAGCGCAGCCATGTGGCCGGCCTGGAGGAGCAGGAGGAGCAGCGAATCCGTGTCCTGCTATCCGCCCGGCTGCGGTCCCATATCCCGGCTATGCTTACCAACATGGAGACCATCGCCGACCTGGATCTGACAGCGGAAAAGGCCCGGATCGCCAAAAAATACGGTGCAACCGAGCCGAAGCTAACAGAAAATACCCTTGAAATGACGGATATGGTCAATCCCCGGATCGCCGATCTGCTGGAGGGCAGGGGAGGGGCCTTTACGCCGGTGTCCATCGCGCTCCAGCCCGGCGCTACCGTTATCACCGGTGCCAACATGGGCGGCAAGAGCGTGGCGCTGAAGACCATCGCCCTGAACATTCTGCTGGTGCATTGCGGCTTCTTCCCCTTTGCCGCTTCTGCCAATTTGCCGCTGTTTGACGGCATGCACATCATTTCCGAGGACCTGGAGTCCATCGACCGGGGTCTTTCCAGCTTCGGCGGCGAAATGGTGCGTTTCTCCCACATGGTACAGCAGATGAACAGCGGTTTCCATTTCGTGCTGTTGGATGAGTTTGCCCGGGGCACCAATCCCCAGGAGGGTGCGGCCATCGTCCAGGCTGTGACCCGGTATCTCAACGATTGTCCGGTCATGGCGGTGCTGGCTACCCATTTTGACCATGTTGCTCCTTACGCAAAAGCCCATTACCAGGTGGCCGGTCTGCGGGATCTGGACTGGGATGCCATGGGTAAAGAGGTGGCGGCTTTGGGCAGCAAAGCCGGCGCTCAGCGCATCGCCCAGTACATGAATTACGGCCTGTATCGGGCCGATGCAGGAGACACTTGCCCCCGGGATGCCTTGAATATCTGCCGCCTGTTGGGTATGCCCGGTGAAATTCTTTCCCAGGCAGAGAAAACTGTGGCCGATGATGCGAAAATCTGTTGACAATTCTTGGGTAAACCCTTATAATATTTTCGACGGATTGTAATTTTGTCCGGAAATAATTGCATATTTTACCAATAGAGGCGCGGAGAATAAGGTAATATACCGATGGTAACGGGCAGAGCACCCGGATGCGGTATGTGAATGTGCTTTCCGCCGAAAGTAGGCAGCTGCTCCGGGCTACCTGCTTGGTAGTTGCGCCCAGCGCACAACTATTGTCATGGAAGCATGAAGCGCTATTGAACGATGTTGCGTTCAATAGCGCTTATTTTTATCAAAAATACTATTTTTAACATACAGGAGGACTTACTATGGAAACCAAAAGATCGATGATTCGTCTGCGCATGAGCGCCAAGGATGCCCATTACGGCGGCAATCTGGTGGACGGTGCCCACATGGTGCATCTGTTCGGCGATGTGGCTACCGAGCTGCTGATCCTGCAGGACGGTGACGAGGGCCTGTTCTGCGCCTACGACAATATCGAGTTCCTGGCCCCCGTGTATGCCGGCGACTTCATCGAAGCCATCGGCGAGATCACCCATGTGGGCAACTCTTCCCGCAAGATGAAGTTCGAGGCATGGAAGGTCATCTCCTCCCGTCCCGACATCAATGACTCCGCTGCCGATGTGCTGGCTGAGCCTGTCCTGGTCTGCCGTGCCACCGGCACCTGCGTTACCCCCAAGGACAAGCAGAATGTCCCCCGTAACTAAGGGAGGTAACCGATGGAAAAGCTGATCATCACCGCTGCCATCTGTGGCGCGGAAGTTACCAAGGAGCATAACCCTGCCGTTCCCTACACCAAGGAGGAAATGGTCCGTGAGGCCAAGGCCGCTTTTGAGGCCGGTGCTGCCGTGATCCATGTCCATGTCCGTGAGGACGATGGCACCCCCACCCAGTCCAAGGCCCGTTTTGCTGAGATCCTGCCTGCCATCCAGGAGGCCTGCCCCGGTGCCATTCTCATCCCCTCCACCGGCGCTGCCACCGGCATCACTCCCGCAGAGCGTCTACAGCCCACCGAACTGATGCCCGAAATGGCCACTCTGGACTGCGGCACCTGCAACTTTGGCGATGACATCTTCGTCAACGATATGCCCACCCTGCGTGCCTTCGGTCAGCGCATGATCGAAAACGGCATCAAGCCCGAGTATGAGTGCTTCGAGATCGGCCACCTGGATACCGCCCTGACCATGGCTGCCAAGGGCCAGATCCCCGGCCATCCCATGCAGTTCAACTTCGTGCTGGGCGTCTCCGGCTGTGCACCTGCTACTGTGGAAAACCTGGGCTTCCTGGTCAGCAAGATCCCCTATGGCTCCACCTGGACCGTCACCGGCGTTGGCCGTGGCGCATGGCCCATGGCTGCTGCCGGTATCATCATGGGCGGTCATGTCCGTGTTGGTTTTGAGGACAATATCTACCTGGCCCGTGGCCACAAGGCCGCTTCCAATGCCGAGCTGGTGGAGAAGGTGGTCCGTCTGGCTAAGGAGCTGGGTCGTGAGATCGCTACTCCTGCCGATGCCCGTCGCATCCTGGGTCTGAAGCCCATCGAATAATAAAAATACAATTTTACATATTTTAGGAGGAATTTTACCATGGTTATGAAAGGCAATAAGTACGGCACCCACCGCGTCATCGAGCCCCAGGGCGTTCTGACCCAGGCCGCCTGGAAGGTGGACAACGATATGACCAAGCGCTACTCCAACGAGATCATCTGCAATGTCACCTCTCTGAACATCGACTCCGCTTCCTTCACCCAGATCGAAGAGGCCTGCGGTGGCGACGAGGTCAAGATCGGCGAAATGATCATGAACATTGTCGCTGAGCGTGGCAAGCAGCAGAACCCTGTCACCGGCTCCGGCGGTATGTTCAAGGGCGAAGTTGCTTACATCGGCGAGGACCTGCTGGCAAAGCCCGACTTTGACCTGAAGGTTGGCGACAAGATCGTTTCCCTGGTTTCCCTGTCCATGACTCCCCTGAAGATCGAGAAGATCCTGGCTATCCACAAGGAAATCGACCGTGTGGACATCATCGGCCAGGCCGTGCTGTTCGAGTCCGCTCTGTACGCCAAGATGCCCGAAGATATGTCCGAGCCTCTGGCTCTGGCTGCTCTGGACGTGGCCGGCGCTCCTGCCCAGGCCCGTAAGCTGCCCAAGGAAGGCGACAGCGTTCTGATCCTGGGTGCCAACGGCAAGTCCGGCGTTCTGTGCGGCTTCGAGGCTATGAAGAAGGTCGGCCCCAACGGTAAGGTTGTCGGCGTTGTCCGTAACCCCAAGCAGGTCGCTGACCTGATGGAGCTGGGCGTCTACACCGATGTTGTGGTGGCTGACTGCACCAAGCCCGTGGCTGTTATGGAGGCCGCTCTGGCTGCCAACGATGGCAACGAGTACGATCTGTCCATCTGCTGCGTCAACATCGAGTCCTGCGAAATGTCCGCTATCCTGCCTGTCCGTGACGGCGGCAAGGTCTACTTCTTCTCCATGGCTACCTCCTTCACCAAGGCCGCTCTGGGCGCTGAGGGTGTCGGCAAGGACGTGGAAATGATCATCGGCAACGGCTATACCAAGAACCACGCCAACATCACCCTGGATGTCCTGCGTGAGTCCGAGAAGCTGCGTAAGCTCTTCGACGAAAAGTACGTGTAATTTTTGCACCTCTAAAAATCCGCCTTTTGCGATTTGGTCGGATGTTTTGCTCCATCAATGCGTTTTGAAAAGTCCGCAATACACAAAGTATTCCGGACTTTCCAAAACTTTTGCTGAACCAAAATCTCTCGCCCAAAATCATCAAAAACGAATTTTCAGAGGATGCATTTTGCTTCTAATAATTGGGAAAGGAATAAACTTGATATGAGAAGAAAGAGCAGAGAAAACGGTATGTTTGCGGACATTCCTGCCGAGCAGTGGAATGACTGGCACTGGCAGGTCCGCAACCGCGTCGAGACCCTGGACGAACTGAAGAAATACATCAACCTGACCAAGGACGAGGAAGAGGGCGTTGCTGCCACCCTGGGCAAGCTGCGTATGGCCATCACCCCCTACTACCTGTCCCTGATCGATCAGAATGATCCTTTTGACCCCATCCGTAAGCAGGCTATCCCCACCGATGCCGAGCTGGAGTTCGCCGCTTACGAGGAGGCCGACCCCCTGCACGAGGACACCGACTCCTCCTGCCCCGGTCTGACCCACCGTTATCCCGACCGTGTTCTGTTCCTGACCACCGACATGTGCTCCATGTACTGCCGTCACTGCACCCGTCGCCGTTTCGCCGGCCAGAATGACTGCCAGGTGCCCAAGGATCAGATCAACAACTGCATCGAGTACATCCGCAACCATCCCGAGGTCCGTGACGTGGTCCTGTCCGGTGGCGATGCTCTGATGCTGTCCGACAGCCTGCTGGAGTACATCATCAGCAACCTGCGTGCCATCCCCCACGTGGAGATCATCCGTATCGGCTCCCGTACCCCCGTGGTTATGCCCCAGCGTATCACCCCTGAGCTGTGTCAGATGCTTCAGAAGTATCATCCCATCTGGCTGAACACCCACTTCAACCATCCCAACGAGATCACCGAGGAAGCCGCCAATGCTTGTGCCATGCTGGCCAACGCCGGTATCCCCCTGGGCAACCAGAGCGTGCTGCTGGCCGGTATCAACGACTGCACCCATGTGATGCTGAAGCTGGTCAATGAGCTGGTTCGTATCCGTGTCCGCCCCTACTACATCTACTGCTGCGATCCTTCCCTGGGCCTGAGCCACTTCCGTACCCCCGTTTCCAAGGGCATCGAGATCATCGAGGCTCTGCGTGGTCACACCTCCGGCCTGTGCATCCCCACCTTCGTGGTTGACGCTCCCGGCGGCGGCGGGAAGACCCCCGTTATGCCCACCTACCTGGTGGGCCAGACTCCCAGAAAGGTCATCGTGCGTAACTTCGAGGGCGTCATCACCACCTACACCGAGCCCGACCATTACGAGAACAAGTGCCACTGCGATGTCTGCACCGGCAAGGTGCCCGCACCCCGTCCCCGTACCGGCGTGGCATCCCTGGCTGAGGGTGTTGAGCAGAAGTACATGGAGCCCATCCAGCTGCTGCGCAGAGACCGTCACAATCACTAAGCCTTCAGGGAGGAACATACATGGAATCCAAACTGAATCTGAATATGGAGCTGGTGGCCCGTGCCCGGGCCAGCGCTTCCAAGGTTGCCGATGATGTGCAGAGCTTCATCGACGACCATACCACCGTTACCGTAGAGCGTGCTGTCTGCCGTCTGCTGGGTATCGATGGCGTCAACGATGTGGACGCACCCCTGCCCAACATCGTCGTTGATCACCTGCTGGAAAAGGGCATCCTCTCCGGCGGTGCTTCCTTCTACATTGGTAACGCCATGGCCGAGTACGGCTATACCACTCAGGAAGTGGCAGAGAAGATCAGCGCCGGCGAGCTGGACCTGTCCAAGGTCCCCGTCCACAGCGCTGAGGAGATCCGTGCTGCCATCATGCCCGTGGTCAACGCCACCCTGGAGCGCATTGGCCGCAATGTGGGCCAGCGCAATGCTTTCCTGAACGAATTCGGCGACAAGGAAGGCCCCTACCTGTACATCATCGTGGCTACCGGTAACATTTACGAGGATATCGTCCAGGCCAAGGCCGGCGCCCGTCAGGGTGCGGACATCATCGCTGTTATCCGTACCACCGGTCAGTCCCTGCTGGACTATGTGCCTTACGGCGCTACCACCGAAGGCTTCGGCGGCACCTACGCCACCCAGGAGAACTTCCGCCTGATGCGTGAAGCTCTGGACGAAGTGGGCCGTGAGCAGGGCCGCTACATCCGCCTGTGCAACTACTGCTCCGGTCTGTGTATGCCCGAAATCGCTGCTATGGGCGCTCTGGAGCGCCTGGATGTTATGCTCAACGACGCCCTCTACGGCATCCTGTTCCGTGACATCAACATGCAGCGTACCATCATCGACCAGTACTTCTCCCGTGTCATCAACGGCTATGCCGGCGTCATCATCAACACCGGCGAAGACAACTACCTGACCACCGACGATGCCATCACCAGTGCCCACACCGTGCTGGCCTCCCAGTTCCTGAACGAAGCCTTCGCTCTGCGTGCCGGCATGCGTGAGGAGCAGATGGGTCTGGGCCATGCCTTCGAGATGGATCCCGCTGTGGAGAACACCTTCCTGTACGAGCTGGCACAGGCACAGATGGCCCGTGAGATCTTCCCCAAGGCACCTCTGAAGTACATGCCTCCCACGAAGTTCATGACCGGCAACATCTTCCGTGGCCACATCCAGGATGCCCTGTTCAACATGGTCTGCATCCTCACCGGCCAGAAGCTGCAGCTGCTGGGCATGATGACTGAGGCCATCCATACTCCCTTCATGTCCGACCGCGCTCTGTCCATCGAAAATGCCCAGTACATTTTCCGTACCATGGCAGACCTGGGCGGCGAGCTGACCTACAAGGAAGGCGGCATCATCCAGAGCCGTGCCAACGAAGTGCTGACCAAGGCCACCGAGCTGCTGACCGAGATCGAGGAGCTGGGCCTGTTCACCACCCTGGAGAAGGGCATTTTCGCCGATGTCAAGCGTCCCAAGGACGGCGGCAAGGGCCTTGCCGGTGTCGTGGTCAAGGACAACGTCTATTTCAATCCCTTCATTGAACTGATGAAAGGCAAGGTGGCTGCACAATGAGTTCCGGACTGTATAACACCCATAAAAATGATTTCGATACCACCCTGGACCTGACCAAGCTGAAGCCCTACGGCGATACCATGAACGACGGCAAGGTGCAGCTGAGCTTCACCCTGCCCATCAAGGACGATGCTAGAGGCGAGGAAGCTGCCCGTCAGATGGCCAAGGCCATGGGTCTGGAAGAACCCAATGTGGCCTTCCACCAGGCACTGGACGAGAATTTTACCTTCTTCGTGGTTTACGGCAGCTGCGTGCATACCATCAACTACGAGGACATCCATGTGATGACCGTCGAATCCGAGGTCATGACCATGGAGGAGACCAATGAATATATCCAGCGCAACATCGGCCGTAAGGTGGTTATGGTTGGCGCTTCCACCGGTACTGACGCCCATACCGTGGGCATCGACGCCATCATGAACCGTAAGGGCTTTGCCGGCCACTACGGCGTGGAGCGCTATGAGATGATCGAGGCCTACAACATGGGCAGCCAGGTCCCCAACGAGGAGTTCATCCGCAAGGCCCTGGAGGTCAACGCTGATGTGCTGCTGGTTTCCCAGACCGTCACCCAGAAGGATGTCCACATCCAGAACCTGACGGAGCTGATCGAGCTGCTGGAGGCCGAAGGCCTGCGTGACCGCTTCGTGGTCATCTGTGGTGGTCCCCGTATCACCCACGAGCTGGCCAAGGAGCTGGGCTTCGATGCCGGCTTCGGCGCCGGTACCTATGGCGATGATGTCGCCAGCTTTGCTGTGGCGGAAATGGTTCGCCGTGGCATGAAGTAAGGAGGTTTTTCCCATGAGAAACAAGATTATCACCGCCCAGGAAGCTGCCGCTATGATCCATGACGGCGATTTCCTGATGGTTGGCGGTTTTATGGGCCACGGCTCTCCCGACTCCATCATCCAGGCTATGCTGGACTCCGGCGTCAAGGACCTGGTAGTGGCTTCCAATGACACCGGTGTGCCGGAAGGCGCTGACAAGCACGGCTTCCGTGGCCTGTCTGAAATGATCGCCCAGCACCGCATCAAGACCCTGTACGCCACCCACATCGGCCTGAACCCCGAGACCGGCCGTCAGATGAGTGAAGGCTCTCTGGAAGTGCATCTGATTCCCCAGGGCACCTTTGCCGAGCGGATCCGCTGTGCCGGCTTTGGCCTGGGCGGCGTGCTGACCCCCACCGGCATCGGCACCGATATTGCCAACGGCAAGCAGGTCATCACCGTCGACGGCAAGGACTACCTGCTGGAGACCCCTCTGCGTGGCGACATCGCCCTGATCCGTGGCTCTGTGGTGGATACCATGGGCAACGTCTACTACAAGGGCACCACCAATAACTTCAACTCCGTCATGGCTATGGCCTGCAAGACCGTCATCGTGGAGGCTGAGGAGATCGTAGAGCCCGGCCAGATTCTGCCTGAGCATGTCATGACTCCCTTTGTCTGCGTCGACTACATTGTCAAAGGAGGTAAGAACTGATGGCTGATGTAAAGACCATTATCGCCCAGCGTGCTGCCCAGTTTCTGAAGGACGGCGACGTGGTGAACCTGGGCATCGGTATGCCCGAAATGGTGGCCAACTTCCTGCCTGAGGACGTGGAAGTCTACTTCCAGGCCGAGAACGGCATCATGGGCATGGGCCCCGTTGCCACCGATGAAAATGAGGACGTGAACGTCAGTAACGCCGGCGGTAAGTATGTTACCACCATCCCCGGCGCTATGTTCTTCGACTCTTCCTTCTCCTTCGGCCTGATCCGTGGCGGTCATGTGGATGCCACCATTCTGGGTTGCCTGCAGGTGAACCAGGACGGCTCCCTGGCTTCCCACATCATCCCCGGTAAGATGGTTCCCGGCATGGGCGGCGCTATGGACCTGGTGTCCGGCGCCGAGAATGTCATCGTCATCTCCACCCATACCGATAAGAAGGGCGGCCCCAAGATCCTGGAGAAGTGCACCCTGCCTCTGACCGCTTACAAGCGCGTGAAGTGGATCATTACGGAGCTTGCTGTTATTCAGTCTACTCCCGAGGGTCTGGTTCTGCGGGAAGTCAATGCCAATTCCTCCGTGGAAGAGGTCGTTGCCAAGACCGGCGCCAAGCTGATCATCCCCGAAACCGTGGGTACTTTCTAAAAAAACGATAACAAAGCCCTGCGGCAACACGCCGCAGGGCCTTTGTGCTTTTCTATCTCATTATAGGGGCAGGGTACTGCCCGACCCCTACAGAAACGGAGCGATAAACGCCTATTTACCAGTTTTTCATAGCTTTATTTCGTAACGATCGTCTATGAGGATGTAGCGGACACCGTGTTTTTGGGCCTGGCTCAGCATTTCGGCATTATCGGCCAGGGCGCATTCCAGGGTATAATCGCTGTCATCCAGCCGCTGCTCGATCACATTGGCATACCCCTTGATGTCGGCAAAATGGGAGCGGATGTAGGCCTCGCTCATGACCAGGCAGACAAATTGGATCTTGTCCAAATATTCCGGTTCAAAGTCCTTTGCATAGTCAAAGGGAATGTAGCAGCCCTCCACAATAAGGTTTTGTTCGTTTTCGATGGCGGTTTTCACCATTTCCCGGACAATGGGCCACAGGTAAGCGGTCAGCTCGCCGTCGTCACTTATGGGCGTGAGGTTTGTGTTGCCGCTGCGGATCAGCCCCATTTTTAAGTGATCCATGGAAAGATAGGGGTAGTGATACTGTTCCAGCAGCTTTTGAGCCAGGGCGGTTTTGCCTGCATGTGATGGGCCTGCGATCAGAATGACCATGTGTTTTCCTCCTGTTACTGCAGCGTTTCATAATCCTGGTAGCTGACCTGCCCCCGGATCCCGGCCAGGCCGCCGGGCATCAATTCCTTCACCATCAGGCACTCCGGTGCCGGCAGATCCACGGATTCGTGGGCGGTGATGCCGAAGGGATGGGATGTCACAAAGCCCCGGCTGCGGTAATTTTGGGGATTGCCCTCCACGATCACGGCCTTGTAACCCATGTCCCGGGCCTTTTCAAAGCCATATTCGATCAGTTCCTTGGAAATGTGCTGCCGCTGCAGATCGGTCCGCACGGCCACCGGCGACAGGAGTAGCAATTCATCCTCATACTTTCCGTCCAGGTGGAACCGGGCAAACATGCAGTAGCCCAAAATGGTGCTGTTTTCGTCCACCATCATCAGCTCCAGCTCCGGCAGATAGAACCGCTTGCTGCGGATCTCCTCTACCAGACAGCGGACCAGCTTACCCTCCTGGGCGTCTTCGTGGGCCGTAAAAACCGCTTCTACCAGATCCAAAGCCTCTACCCGATGGGCATCGTCCATGGACATGATCTGTCTTGTTCTGCTTTGCATGCTCTTACCTCCACGCCTGTCATTTTCTCTATTATACACCAATCCAAACAGCGGTTGCAAGTGGTTGTTTTGCGTGGTATAATCCAGGAAAGAGATTCTTTGCGCAGGGGATGGCTATGACAGAACAGGAAAAGACATGGGATCAGCGCTTGCAGATCCAAACTATGGGGCGGGACGATCAAAACGCCGACGAATATCGCTACCCCTATGAGCCCACGCCTTACTGCGTCCTGGAGCGGCTGGCCGATGGCGGCCTGGTGCGGGCAGGGGATACAATGCTGGACTATGGCTGCGGAAAAGGGCGTGTGGGCTTTTTCCTGGCTCATCAGACCGGGGCGACGGCCATCGGCATTGATTACGATCCGCGGATGTACGCCAGCGCTCTGGAAAATCAAAAAACGGCCCTGGCCCAGGCAAAATTCCTGCTGACAAGAGCTGAGGAATACGAAGTGCCGGAGCAGGTAAACCGTTGCTATTTCTTCAATCCCTTTTCTGCCGAGCTGCTACATAAGGTGATGGCCCGGATTTTGGACAGTTATTATGAAGCCCCACGGGAAATCTATTTGTTTTTCTATTATCCGTCTGACGAGTATGTGTCCTACCTTATGACCGTTGACGAACTGGATTTTTATGATGAAATCGAATGTGACGATCTGTTCAGCGGCGACAACCGGGAGCGGATTCTGATTTTCCGGCTGCCGAATTTTCATATGGAAGAATAAAATATCCCGCCTGCAGCCTGCAGGCGGGATTTATTCATTTTTCGGCCTTTCGGTTTTTCTCCAAAAGCTCGATCTTCTTTTGAAATAACTGCTCCCGCCAATGCTCGGCGATTTGCAGGTCCTCCAGCAGCTGCTGCACATCCCGGACCCGGGTGAGGCCGCCGGTCTGCCGGTCAAAGGACAGCTCCACATAGCAGCAGTGGCACCAAAAATTTCGCCGTTCGATCAAATCCCGCAGCTGCTTGTAGGTGTCATCCGAAAAAATGCGGATCCGGCGTTCCCGTTCAATCTCCTGGATCTCCCGCAGGACACCGCTCATGCTGTCCCGCTCCACATCCTGGATGCCATCCCGGAAGGATTTGCCGGAAATGGCCGCATAGATGCCCTCCAGGTGGGATTCGATAAACTGATAATGCTCGATCAGGGTGCTGTGTGTGGTGCGAAAGGCAACCAATGCATCGTTCTGTTTCATCCAAATCACTTCCTTACAGTTTTTCTCTGGCTTTGATCTTGCAGATCATTTGGGTCATGGTACCCATGGGGCAGAAGCTGCACCAGGTGCGGGGCTTCCACAGAATGTTGACCACAAAGCCGATGATGGTGGAGGTCAGCATCAGACTGTAGAAGCCGAAACTGAACTGGGCTATCCAATCAGCCACAGTGCCGGCGGTGTAGGTCCAGCCCCAGGGGACCCGGAACAGCCACAGCAGTTTGATGGCTTCTCGCAGGCTGTTTGCGCCGGGGGGCAGCAGGTAGGTCTGGAAGATCATGTTGCCGAACATGCTCAGGAAAAACACCAGGAATCCGTAGCGAAACCATTTGGAGGCGATCCAGCGGGGCGCTTTTTTGTTCCGGCTGGCCTTGCCGCAGACACGGAACAGCTGACCTCGGCCGCAGTAGCGGTTGCAGAAGGCCTTGTTGCCGCCAATGATGGCGATAAACAGCGGCACCAGGAAATCGATCATGCCCAGCCATGCAAAGAGAATGTTGAAGAATCCCAGGGCGAAGTACAGGATCGTCCAGATCCATAAGTAGTCATACCAATGCTTTTTCATTCCTCTTCGCTCCTTTCCGTCACGGCGATGCAGCCGGCGGGACAGGCACGGGCGCACAGACCGCAGCCGACACATCTGTCGCTGCTTACCTGGGCATAGCAGCCCCTGTAGACGGAAATGGCGGCCTTGCGGCACGCCTTCACGCAAACACCGCAGGCAACGCAGATTTTCTTGTCGGGAACGGCCAGTTTTTTCATGGTATCATCCTTCCTTGTGGAAGATGAGGGCGCCGTGCTATGGGCAAAGGATGCCCATGGCATTTACGCCAAATTTCTTCCAATTACGGATCAAACAGTGATGTGTTCTTGCAAGGCGGTCTCTAGCACGTGCAAGCGTTTGTTCAATTCTTCAACTTGGGGACATTCTTTGCACAAATTCCAATCGATAATGCCGGAAATTCTGCTTGGCAGGTAAGGCTTGGTACCTTCAAAATTGGGAGCGCAATAAGTGGTGAGGTACTTTTGCTTTTCGGCTAAATCCATCAAAGAAACCTGTGCGGAGCTGGCAGGGGGGTAGTTGGCCAGAAGGCCTTTATCCACACTCAAAATAAGCCGGCACTCATTTTCATAGCTCCACGCAGAATGCTTTGTGCAGCGCTCTAATTGATCTATCACCGTTGGCGGCGCGTCTTTGACTGCTTCGTCGGACCGTTTGATGTACACGCCGCGGGAATCACGGTCTCCAATATACAGAATATCTTTCAGGAACAGGCGAAATTGACCTTCTGTCAGGGTAACAACGGGAATAAACCGATGATTGATCCAGTTTCCCAGCACGACCTGTTTTGTGTTGTTGACGAGTTCGCGCATTGCCTTTTGGGAGAATTCCAGCATAGCACCCTTCTTTTGCAGTCCTCCGTAAAGCATCCACATAGCGACGCTTTCGGATTTTGAGAAGGAGAAACAACGACCAAACTGCTTGATGTTACCACGATAGCTGTTAAATAAGTTTCGGTCGTTAACATCGTTCCAGCCGCTTCCGTCGTCCAGGTATATGTAGTTTTCATCGAGCCACGACTGGACTCTGTTGACGGTGGAATAGGTTTTGTAGCAATTATGATTATCCGCTTTGCTGATTAAATATGCTTCCAATTCAACGGCAGAATTACAAACGTCTTTCAGGCTCTTTTTTTCCATACTGTTCTCCTTGTATTTGTGATGGCCGCACGAATCATCAATCGTGTTTGTGAAGTTGCGGCAGGTGTCAGCGTATGTTGATTCAAATGCCTTTGGTATATTATAGCGTAAATTGTTGCTTTTTGTAAATAGGAAAATCCCGCTTACCGACTGGCAAGCGGGATTTGTTTGTGATTAATCTGCCCGGATCGCATTTTCAATCCGTTTATAAACCGTTAGACGCATGGTGATGTAGGAGGCCAGGCCGCCGATGACATTGGAAATGGGCTCTGCCATAAACACGCCCAGCACGCCCAGACCCAGCCGGGGCAGCAGCAGCGTCAGCGGCACCACGATGATGGCCTTGCGCAGCAGAGAGAAGAAAATGGCGTGCTTTGCGTCGCCCACGGCTTGGAAGGTGGTCTGTCCCGCAAACTGGAAGGACATGAACACGAAACCGAAGAAGTAGATTTTCATGGCCTCCATGCCCGGTGCCAGCAGGGACACATCGTCGGAGAAAATCCCGAACCAAAAACCGGGGAAGAGAATGATGAGGATCCAGGCCACAGCGGTGTAGGCGGTGCCGATGAAGGTGTTGAAGCGGATGCCGCTGCGGACCCGCTCATATTGCTTGGCGCCGTAGTTGTAGCTGATCACCGGCTGGGCACCGCCGGTAATGCCGGAAACCGGCAGGGAGAAAATTTCCCGGACAGAGTTGGTCACGGTCATGATGCCCACATACAGGTCGCCGCCGAAGGTCTGCAGCGTGGCGTTGCAGGCCACCTGCACCAGGCAGTTGGTGCCCTGCATGATGAAGTTGGCGGTGCCAAGTCTGCAGATTTCCTTCACAATGCCCCGGGAAAGGGCGGTATTTTTACGCCGCAGAGGAACCGGAAACTTCCGGCCCACCAGGAAGCACAGCACCCAAACTGCGGAAACTGCTTGGCTGATGACGGTGGCAAGGGCTGCGCCGGAGACGCCCATATGGAGCCCAAAAATGAAGATGGGGTCCAAAACGATGTTGCACAGGGCACCGAGGGCGATGGTGTACATGCCCACCCGGGGGAAGCCTTGGGCGTTGATGTAGCCGTTCATGCCGGTGCTGATCATGGAAAATACCGTACCCAGTAAATAAATGTCCAGGTACTCCTTGGCATACACGAAGGACTCGTTGCTGGCGCCGAAGGCAAAGAGAATGGGCTTCATAAAGAGGTAACCCACCGCAGTCAGCACCAGGGAACTGCCCGCCAGCAGGGCAAAGGAATTGCCCAGGATCCTGCCGGCTTTTTCCTCGTTGCCGGCACCACGCTCGATAGAAAACAGCGGCACACCGCCGTTGCCAAAGAGCGCCGTGAAGGCCATGATGAGGGTGACGATGGGAAACGTCAGGCCCACGCCGGTCAGCGCCATGCTGTTGCCTTCACCCAAGTGGCCCAGGTAGATCCGGTCCACCACATTGTAAAGCAGATGCACCAGCTGGGCCACCGTCAGCGGAATGGCCTGTGCGATGATGCGCTTCCAAACCGGCCCGGTGAGAAAATCGACTTTTGTACTTCGTTGCT
Source organism: Faecousia sp. (assembly GCA_045638785.1). Lineage (GTDB taxonomy): Bacteria > Bacillota > Clostridia > Oscillospirales > Oscillospiraceae > Faecousia. The sequence continues at coordinate 3,968 of JAZUBW010000039.1, read as the reverse complement.
TCATGTTGCGGATTTGCCCTCCTTCGTTTCCGTGGTTTATGGGGCCCTCCAAATTACAATTACAGGCGTGCATCTGATCGGGGCCTATTCCGGCGAGATCATCCGGGAAGTTCTTTGGGAATTTGAAGATCGGTAAACCTTGCTCGCAGAAGAACGACGGAAAATTTGCCGTCGTTTTTGCTTATTTCAGGGTCATGCCGTCCTGGAAGGCCTGGCCGACAATGTCGCCCAGCACCAGATACTTGTGATTCATGGGGTCATAGGTAATGGGCTGGAGCTTGGCTGGATCCACCTTGCCGTTTTCGCTCAATACGGATTCATCGGCGCTGACATTTACAATGCGACCCACCAGACGGCAGCTTTCCACATCGTAGGAGATAACCTGGCATTCCAGCGCCATGGGAAGCTCGTCGATCAGCGGGGCGTCTACAAATTCGGATTTTGTGGCGTGGAATCCGGCCCTGGCGAACTTGTCCGGCACTTTATTGCCGGAAACAATACCCACATAGTCGCAGGCAGTGAGCATTTTGGTTGTGGCCATGGATGCGGTGAAAGCCTTGCGAGCCAGCAGATTTTCGGCGGTTTTATGACCGGCGTCGATGCAAATGGTGATCTCCGTTTCTTCGCTGATGCCGCCCCAGGCGGCGTTCATGGCGTTGGGGGTGCCGTCAGCATTGTAGGTGCCGATGATGAACACCGGCATAGGATAGCACATGGCTTTTGCTCCAAAATTTTTTCGCATTGTCGATCTCCTTCATCGAATGAAATTGGTGAACTGATGGGCTTCCCGCTGGGGCAAACCAAACTGAGCCTTACCCAGGGCGATAGACTTCATCAAAAATGCCATGTTCCGGGCAAGTGTCCGCATGGTCTGCATGCCTTCCTCGTCCTGCGCAGCTTCGCCGGGTCTTCCGCCGTGGACACTGTTCCAGTACTGGCTGGAGGCTACGGGCATACCGCTGATGGTAAAGTACTTATTGAGCATATCGAAGGTGGCAGAGCAGCCGCCCCGGCGAGCCACAGCTACGCTGGCACCCACCTTCATTCGCTTGTCAAAATGGGTGCTGTAGAACAGACGGTCCAACAGGGCGATGAGTGTGGCGTTGGCGGAAGCGTAGTAAACGGGGCTTGCGATCACCAGACCTTCAGCTGCCTCGAATTTCGATGCCAGCGTGTTAACGGCATCGTCAAAAACGCATTTGCCTTCTTTGTAGCAATGGCCGCAGGCAATGCAGCCTCTGACAGCCTGATGGCCTACCTGCATAATTTCTGCGTCGATACCCTCCTGTGCAAAGATGGCAGCCATTTCTTCCAGCGCTGCGGCGGTGTTGCCGTTGGCTTTGGGGCTTCCGTTGATCAGTAGTACTTTCATGAGGCTTCCTCCTGTGTGGTCGGTTTTTCTTTATTATACATCAATCTTCTCTGTGATTGCAAGTATTCGTTAGGCTGCTTCCGATTTGCCAGTCTAAGTGAAACAGCCGCTGACCGGATGGCCAGCGGCTGCAGCGTTTATTCTGCGATGGCCATGGCGATGGCCTCGGGGGTGATGGGCAATTCCCGATGCCACACACCGGTTGCCCGGTAGATGGCATGGGCGATGGCGGGACCGGGCGTGTTGATGACGATTTCACCGATGGACTTGGCGCCGAAGGGGCCGGTGGGCTCGTAACTATGCTCAAATTCCACCTTCAGATGGCCCATATCCAGGCGGGTAGGCACTTTGTACTGCATGAAGGAGGACTCGATGGGCTTACCCGCTTTGTCATAGGTCACATTCTCCATCAGGGTGTGGCCGATACCCTGGACGATACCACCCTCGGTCTGGATGGTTGCCAGTGCGGGGTTGATGGGAATGCCGCAGTCCACAACAGCCATGTAATCGATAATATCCACCTTGCCGGTGAGCTTATCCAGCTCGATCTCCACCATGCCAACCATATAGGGGGGAGGAGAGACGGGGGAAGTGTGGGTCTGGGTAGTTTCTGCGGGAGTGGTATTGTTGACCTGGGCCTTGTAGGCGATATCTGTCAGGGATACAGCTTCCTCTGTGCCGGTCCGGCGGACACAGTTGCTGGCAAACTCTACTTCATTTTCCTCACAGTGCATCATTTCCGCAGCAATCGCACAGATGCGCTTTTTCAGCTCGTTACAAGCCTTCACAACGGCCTGACCGGTGATGTAAGTGGTGGAAGATGCGTAGGAACCGGAGTCGTAGGGAGAAACGTCGGTATCCGCGCCAAAGACTGCAACATCGTCCACATCGCAGTCCATCAGTTCTGCAACCATCTGAGCAAGAATGGTATCACAGCCGGTACCCATATCTGCGGCGCCGATGATCAGGTTGTAGGTGCCGTCTTCACTGAGTTTGAGTGTAGCAGAGCCTACGTCAACATTGGAGATACAGCTTCCCTGCATACCCATGGCAACACCGGCGGTTCTTACTTTTCCGTTGCCCATGTCACGCACCTTGGAGCGCTCTTCCCAACCAAACATCTGGCGGCAATGCTCCATGCAGCGGTCCAGCGCACAGGCATTGGCAATCTCATTGTAGTAGGCAGGCATGACCATGCCTTCCTTGATCATATTCATATCACGGATCGCAGTTGCGTCCATGCCCAGCTGCTCAGCCAGTTCGCTGACAATGGATTCCACAGCGAAGATACCCTGAGTAGCACCATAACCACGGTAAGCACCGGCAGCCTGATGGTTGGTGTAGACCACGTCATAGTGGAAGCGGTGAGCCTCCAGAGAACCGGTGTACAGAGGCAGAGCCTTGTGACCGGACAGGCCGACAGTTGTGGGGCCATGTTCACCATAAGCACCGGTGTTGGACAGGGTGTACAGATCCATAACGCGGATCTTACCATTGTTCATGGCGCCCATTCTGAGGGTGATCTCCATCTCATGACGGGGAGAACCCGCAATCTGGGATTCCTCACGGGTGTAAGTAATCATTGCAGGACGTCCGGTCTTCATAGCAACGAAGGCAGGATATACATCACAGACAGCAGTCTGCTTTGCGCCGAAACCGCCGCCGATCCGGGGCTTTTCCACACGGATCTTACTCTTGGGAATACCCAATGCCCGGGACAGAATACGACGGGTATGGAAGACGATCTGGGTGGAAGAAATCAGATGCAAGCGGCCATAGCGGTCGAAGTTTGCATAGGCAGTGAAGGGCCCCATCATGGCCTGATTATAGGCCTTGGTATGATAAGTTCGTTCCAAAACGATGTCACACTCTGCCAAAATGCCTTCCACATCGCCGTGGATCTCATCGGCGCTGGCTACCATGTTCCGCTTGGGATCACCACCCACCTGGCAGGGAGGGAACCAGTCATCTTCCGGATGGACCAGGATCGGGTTATCCTTTGCGGTGCGGAAATCCAGCACAGCTTCCAGGACTTCGTATTTGACCTTGATCAGCTTCATAGCCTTCAGGGCGGCCTTTTCGGTTTCGGCAGCAATGATTGCAACGACGTCACCGGCGAAACGAACATGACGGTCGATGATTAGACGGTCATAGGGAGAAGGCTCGGGGAAGGTCTGACCGGCAATAGCGAAACGGGTCTGGGGAACATCTTCCCAGGTATAAATATCCACAACGCCGGGAACTTTCTTGGCGGCGGTGGTATTGATGGATTCGACAATGGCGTTGGCGTGGGGAGAGCGGAGGATCTTGACCACCAAAGCGCCATTGGGGGTCACATCGTCGGTGTAGACAGGCTTGCCCAGCAGCAGCTGCATGGAGTCCTTCTTCCGGACGGATTTATTAATGGCTTTATATTCTTTGTGTTCCATAGCTGCCTCCTTATGCCTTACGGGAGTTCAGGTAGTTACGGATGCCCCGGAGCTGTCCGTCATAGCCGGAGCAGCGGCACAGATTGCCTGCCAGGAAGGCCCGGATCTCATCGTCGGTAGGATCGGGATTTTCCCGGAGCAGCGCAATGGTGTTCATCACGAAGCCG
>JAZUBW010000038.1:0-12431 GCA_045638785.1 Faecousia sp. | reverse complement strand
GTTGAATAGAGTGTTCTCGCACCAAACAACCGCCCCGCATTTTCTTCACTTTCCCGCATGATGCCTTCGGCCTCATACAGACCGTCCGCACCCTCCACTTCGGTAATATCCCATGACTCCCAGCCCAGCAGAGGCACTCCCTTATGGCCCGGCATGTGGAGCCGCAGAATGTCCTCACCGGTATAACGGCGGATAAAGTCACAGATCGGGGTATTCATCGGTTGTCTCCCAGCGCACGGGCAATGGCCACCATAATGGCACATTCCATCCGCTTGCGGAACAGGCGGCAGCCGTTTTCGTATACACCGGTGATGGAACCGGTGGCATGATAGGCATTGGCCGCACAGCCGCCGGAGCAGTAGAGCCGCGCCCAGCAATCCCGGCACTCCTCATGGGCATAGACGTTGCAGGCAGCAAACTCACCCTGAATGGCGGTATTGGTAACGCCCTGCCAGATATCGCCCAGACGGAATTTCTCATCGCCCACAAACTGGTGGCAGGGATACAGATCGCCCCAGGGGGTAACAGCCATGTATCCAGTACCGCTGCCGCAGCCGGAGATACGCTTGTAAATGCAGGGGCCGCCGGTAAGATCGATCATGTAGTGATAGAAGGTAAAGGGCTTGCCTTCCTTATCCTTCTGCAGCATCAGCTCAGCCAGCTGCTCATACTGACCCATCACGACGGCCAGATCGTCTTCTGTCAGTTCGGAGGGATCACCTGCGGCGCAGACCACAGGCTCCATGCTCAGCTCATTGAAGCCAAGATCCAGCATTACCTTAATATCTTCCAGGAAATCAGGGTTGGCATGAGTAAAGGTGCCGCGCATATAGTAGCCCTTGCCTTCCCGGGCCTCCACAAAGCGCTGGAACTTAGGCACTATCTTCTCCCAGCTGCCATGGCCGGCATAGTCCACACGGAAACGGTCGTGAACCTCCTTGCGGCCGTCCAGGGACAGGACCACATTGTGGCATTCTTTGTTGGCCCAAGCGATGACATCTTCATCCACCAGCACACCATTGGTGGTCAGGGTGAAGCGGAAATTCTTGCCCTTTTCCTTTTCAATGCTGCGGGCATACGCAACCAGATCCTTTACAACCTGGAAATTCATCAGCGGCTCACCGCCGAAGAAGTCTACCTCCAGATTACGGCGGGTACCGGAGTTCTCAATCAGGAAGTCCAGCGCCCGCTTGCCAACCTCAAAGGACATCATGGCTCTGTCGCCATGATATTTTCCCTGGCTTGCGAAGCAGTAGGAGCAGTTGAGATTGCAGGTATGGGCGATGTGCAGGCACAGTGCCTTGACAACGCCTGCGCTCTTTGCCTTCAGGTCACCGGCCATGGGGGCAAAGGTATCGGGAGCGAAGAGCTTGCCGGACTGCCGCAGAGCATCCACCTGCTCATAGCATTCAGCGATGTCAGCTGCAGGCAGGGCAGGATATTTCTCCGCCATCGCTGCCAGCACAGCCTCCCGGCTGCTGTTTTCAAACATGGCGATGATATCGTAGGCCACTTCGTCGACCACGTGGACACTACCGGAGCAAACATCCAGCACGATATTGAAACCGCCCAGTTTATATTGATGTATCATATATTTCCTCCATAAAAAATGACGCCGGTTCCGGCGGCATTTTTGCTTTCCAATTACTTGCTTTCCTTGTTCTCGCAGGCCTGGTTGGCAATACCGCAGCTGGTCTTGCAAGCGGACTGGCAAGAAGTCTGGCACTCGCCACAGCCGCCGTTCTTGGCGCTGTCACACAGGTTGCGGGTCTCAATGGTCTTGATATGTTCCATGGTGGTTACCTCCATAAAAAATCTTCCTGTACAGTTTATCACAATCGAGAAAATATGTCAATTCTTTTTTTGCTGTGCATCAGAGGGTCACAAGGCCGGCATCCACCATTCTCTGCAGACTCATGAGAATGCCCAGCTTGGCATGCTGCCAGGTCAGGCCGCCCTGGAAGTACACGGCGTAGGGCTCCCGGATGGGACCGTCGGCAGACAGCTCCATGGTGCTACCCTGGACGAAGGCACCGGCGGCCATGATGACCTGGCTGTCATAACCCGGCATATCGCCGGGAATGGGATCTGCGTAGCTGTCCACCGGGGCGGCCGCCTGGATGCCCTTGCAGAAGGCGATCATAGCCTCTTCGCTGCCCAGCTCCACCGCCTGGATGATGTCGTGGCGGCTTTCCGTGGCATTGGGGACGCACTTGAAGCCCAGAGGCTCATACAAATTGGCGGCAAAGATGGCACCCTTCTCCGCATTGGCCGTCACCGTGGGGGACAGGAAGAAGCCCTGGTACATAGAAGTCATCAGACCGAAATTGGCGCCGACTTCCTGGCCGAGACCCGGAGCAGACAGGCGGTATGCGCAACGGTCGATGCACTTGCGGGTACCGGCAATGTAGCCGCCGGAGGAGGCCAGGCCACCGCCGGGATTCTTGATAAGGCTACCGACAATCATGTCAGCACCCACATCGGAAGGCTCGATCATTTCCACAAACTCGCCGTAGCAGTTATCCACCATCACGGTCACATCGGGCTTGATGGCCTTGCAGAAGGTAATCAGCTCACCGATCTGGGTCACGGAGAAGGTAGGCCGGGTGGCATAGCCCTTGGAGCGCTGAATGGTGATCAGCTTGGTTTTCTCGTTGATGGCAGCACGAATGCCCTCGTAATCAAAACCACCGCCGGGCAGCAGATCTACCTGCCGGTAGGAAACGCCGTATTCGGCCAGGGAGCAGGGGGAAGGACGGATGCCGATGACCTCCTGCAGAGTATCATAGGGAAGACCCACAGGGGAAAGCAGCTCGTCGCCGGGCAGCAGATTGGCGCTGAGTGCAATGGTCAGGGCATGGGTGCCGCAGGTGATGTGAGGGCGAACCAGTGCAGCTTCGGTGTGGAATACATCGGCATAGACCTGCTCCAGCTTGTCACGGCCTTCATCGTTGTAGCCGTAGCCGGAGGAAGCGGCGAAGCAGGTGGCGCTGACCCGGTTCTTGCGGAAAGCATTGAGTACCTTGGCCTGGTTATACTCAGCAACCTGGTCAATGGCAGCAAAGCGGTCAGCGATTTTTGCCAATACTTTCTCACCATATTCATAAACTGCAGGGGAGATCCCCATTTCTTGATATAATTCCAGCAGTTGTTCCATAAGAATGCCTCATTTTCTATATAATCCAACAAAGTATAATAGAAAATGCCCCGGAAGTCAATCCCGGGGCAGTAAATTTCCAGGTGCGGAAGACCCTTAATCGTCTCGTCTTCTGCCGCCGAACATCATGACCAGCCGCAGCAGCTGCATCAGCGAAACGGCGGTGGCGGCCACATAGGTCATGGCAGCGGCCTTCAGGGTCTTCTTGGCGCCATTTTGCTCTTCAGACGTCAGAAGTCCGGCGCTTTCGATGGTTTCCATTGCCCTGCGGCTGGCGTTAAATTCCACAGGCAGGGTTACCAGCTGGAAGATCAGCGACAGGGAGAAGCAGGCGATTCCCAGATAAATGAGGCCGGTGGAGATGCTGCCGAAGGCGGACAGCAGCACGCCGATGAGGATCAGCGGCATGGCCAGCTTGGAGCCCAGGTTGGTCACGGGAATGATGGCCGCACGCAGCTTGATGGGGCCGTAGTTTTGGGCGTACTGTACCGCATGACCTGGCTCGCGGCAGGCCACGCCGATGGCAGCGGTGGAGGTGTTGTCATATACCCCGTCCGACAGGCGGATCACATTGGTGGTGGGATCAAAATGGTCCGTCAGATTGCCGCTGACTCTCTCGATGCGCACATTCCGTACACCGTGGGCATACAGCACTCGCTGGGCGGCTTCTGCGCCGGTGATCCGACGGGAAGAATACTGCTGGGCATATTTTTTGAAGGTGGAATTGACATTGGCGCTGGCCCACAGCGACAGCAGTACAAAGGGCAGTACGAGAATGATATAGGTCCAGTCGATACCAAATCCATAGTTGATGGGCATAAAACTCTCCTTATTTTAGATGGTATGAGGCTCCATGGCATCGTGCAGTGTGTCGGTGATGGCGCCACGGAAGATAGCGTCAGCCTGGTCGTGAAGGGTCTGCAGGGCACCGGCTACCAAATTGATGGCCACTTTGCCGGGCATGTACAGATCCTGGTCGAAAATGAATTTCACTTCCTTGTCCTCCTGGCCATTTCGCTTCACAAGGCCGGGACCGGCATGGATCCGCACACGGCAGCCGCCGCGAATGCCCACCTCGGCATCCACCGTATTGCGGGCAGCGGCAGTTTCCTGCAGCTGTTCGTCGGCAAGCAGTCCCAGATACTGGGGCTGGATCAGATCCCGCCAGGGGGTCACGCCCAGCTCCAGCGCGTTGCGGGAAATGAAATTCAGATACCGCAGACCCACACGCTCGAAGAACACAGGCCGGTAGGTTTGAATAAAGGCAACCAAAGGCTTATCCAGCTTGGCGGCAAATTCCTCCCAGGTGGTGTAGCGGTTGCAGGCCAGGGAAATGAACCGGCTGGTCAGATTCACACGCCAAACACCGTCGGCGGAAACGAACTGATAGTTGTTGACCTGGGGTTGCTTCTCCAACTGCAGATTGCCGGGCATGCCGCTGAGTTTCGGCAGCGGAGCTTCCTTGCGGACGCTATAGAGGGGGAAATCTGCACGGATAGCTTCCTGGAAGGCAGCGGGAATATTGGCCTCAATGGTGAGGATCTCGGGAAAACGCAGCTGGCAGATCACTTCGCCCAGCTGGCTCTTTCTGTATCGTACACGGGTTTCATTGGAAAACATAGGGGTCCCTCACTTTGTAGTATGTCTATTTTTCTATTATACACCCATTTTTAGGGCTTGGCAAGATATTCCTGCAAATACCGCAGCACTGCTTTTTTATCGGCAGACCACAGCGGTGCGATCAGATCCTTTTTGGCACCATCGCCGGTGATGCGGTGGATCACGACATGCTCCGGTACAATGGAAAGACACTTTTTGAGGATGAGTGCGTATTCTTCCATGGTCAGACAGGAGAATTTCCCGGCCTCATAGTCGTTGGCAAGGTCTGTTCCACGCAGCACATGCAACAGCTGAAACTTGATGCCATCCGTACCGGCAGCCACAGCCGCCTCCGTTGTCCGCAGCATCATATCCGTATTCTCGCCGGGAAGACCTAAAATGATGTGGGTCACAACCTCCAGACCGGCGGCCTTCAGCCGTTTCACGGCATCGACATACACCGGCGTTTCGTAGCCCCGGCGAATGTAGCGGGCGGTATCTTCGTGGATGGTCTGCAAGCCCAATTCTACGCAAACAGGCTTGATCTTGTTGAGCTTTTCCAGCAGCGCAACGGTTTCCACAGGCAAACAATCCGGCCGCGTGGCGATGGAAAGACCAACGATCTCTTCCGGCATCATGGCTTGCCGGTAGATGGTTTCCAGTTTTTCCACAGGGCCATAGGTATTGGTAAAGAACTGAAAATAGGCCATATACTTGCCGCCTTTGTTCTTGAAGGCAACCCTTGCCTTGGCGCTTTCCAACTGGGTAGCAATGTCCGTTCCATGGGCTGCAAAATCCCCGGACCCGGCACCGGAACAGAAAATGCAGCCGCCATAGCCGATGCTGCCGTCCCGGTTCGGACAGGTAAAGCCGCCGTCAATGGCCAGCTTGTAAACCTTGCATCCGAATTGCTCTTTGTAGTGTTGCGATAATGTTTTGTACATAAAAATCACCACTTGCCACAATTTCTATCTTCCATTATACTGTAACTCATGGAAAAAGCAAAAATATTTTGTATATTCACTGAGTAAAACCCCTTGTCTTTTCGTTATAAGGGTGAAGAGGTGATGACCATGGCCGAAATCGGTGCAAGTAGCTACCGCCGTTTTCAGCAGGAGCAGGAGGCTGTCCTGGACCGTATCTTGACGGAATATTCCGATGCGTTGGTGCGCTATGCCTACAGCATTGTCCACCATGCGGCAGCAGCAGAGGACATTGCGGCGGAGAGCATCGCGATTTTGTTATCCAGACGCAGAAATCTTCGGAATGAAGAAAACCTGCGGGCGTATCTTTACAGGATCGTAAACAGCAAGTCCATCGACTATCTGCGGCATAACCGCAACGAGCTCCCTCTGGAGGATGTGGAAAACGTCCTGGGCGGCGGTGACCCGGCGGCAAACTTTTTGTTGCAGGAGCGAAACCGGCAGCTTTACTGCTGTATGCAGCAACTGCCCCAGCAGTACCGCCAGATTTTGCAGCTGGCTTATTTGGAGGAATTTGAGGTCAAAACCATTTGCCGCATCCTGGGCAAATCCACAAAGCAGGTCTATAATCTCCTGTCCCGTGCCAGGTCATCCCTGAAATCGCTTCTTGAAAAGGAGGGTATTACTTATGAAGACATTTGATGAACGCCGTCAGAGCGTCGAAAACCATATGAATCGTATCCGTACCCGCAGAAACCGCATCCTCGCCACATCCACCAGCCTGATTCTGGTGGTGGCAGTGCTGGCAGGTGCATTTCTGCTTGGCCGGGATCCCGGTGACAGTCAGCAGATCGATTTTGAGAAGAATGAGTACGGCCATGTGATCCAGCGACTGAAACCTGCGGTGGAAAATTACGTGGATTTCGTATGGGGTGAGGAGGATATCCCGTTGAGTGGCACCGTCATTTTTAACGGCGCAACTCCTAATTACGGCACCCCCGGTGCTCCGACGGATGAAGAATTGAAGGGTGACTCTTACCAGGAGGTCACGGACAACCAGGTCCAGGGTGTCATCGAAGCGGACCTCTTTAAGCGTAGCGACCGCTATACCTACTACCTGCGTAAAACGGTTTTGTATGTCTATTCCATCGCGGGCGAGGACTCTGCACTGGTGGGTACCTTTGAACTTCCTACAGAACAGACCGACGCAGAGCTGGAAGAATTCGGTAACCGCAATTATTATGAAAATACGCAGTTGTATCTGTCGGAGGATTGCACCACAGTTACCGTCGTGACCAAGGCGCATTTTGCAAAGCGGGGTGCCTGCACCATCCTGGTGAACCTGGATGTGACTGATCCTGCTCATATCATGGAAACTGACCGGATCTACTTCCAGGGCAGCTACATTTCCTCCCGGATGGTGGATGGGCAGTTCCTGCTGGCCTATAACAGTGGTTTTCCCATGGATCAGGTGGATTTTGACGACCCTTCCACCTTTATTCCTCAGTACGGTCAGCCCGGCAATATGCAGTGCATTCCCGGCAACAATATCGTTGTCCCCGAGGATCCCTATTCTGCCCGCTATACGGTCATCTGCAAGGTCGACGGCGCATCCCTGGAAGTCACCGGTACCGCAGCGCTGCTGTGCTACGCCCAGAAGCTGTATGTATCCGAAAATACGGTTTATGCCACCTTTAACTACACAGAAAGTGTGCCCGCCGAGTCCGGCAACAGCTACACCACCATGACCCGCATCACTGGCATTGGCTACAGCGGAACGGAGCTGAAGATCTTGGGCTCTGTGGACCTGGAAGGCAGTGTCCGTAACCAGTACAGCATGGATCAGCACCACGGCATCCTGCGGGTGGTGACCTCTACCAATTACAGGCATAACGCCGTAAACGGTGTTACCACCAGGCAGCGGAATGTCAATCTTTACTGCGTCGATCTGTGGTCCTGGCAGATCAAGGCCTCCGTCCTGGCCTTTGCGCCGGATGGCGAGGATGCACAGTCTGTCCGCTTTGACGGAGATTACGCCTATGTCTGTACCGCCGAGGTGATCACCATGACAGATCCGGTTTACTTCTTTGACCTCAGTAACCTGGATCACATCACCTGGAAGGATACCGGAACCATCGAAGGCTATTCTACCAGCCTGGTCAATCTGGGCGATGGCTACCTGCTGGGTATTGGCCTGGATGGGCTTGGAAATCTGAAGATTGAGGTGTACGAAGAAACTGCTGACGGCGTTCGTTCTGTCTGCGCCTATACCCGCCCTGCCAGCTTCTCGAACAATTACAAATCCTATCTCATCGACCGGGAGAATGACCTTGTGGGTCTGCAGATCCGGAGTTACGACGAATGGGAAGCGGGCGCAGAGTATGTCCTGCTGCATTTCGATGGCTATGAACTTCAAGAAATTAAGGTGCTGGCCCCAGTTTTGGGTAATTTGGTAGACACCCGTGCATTTATTCATGAAGGCTACCTGTATCTGTTTACCAGCGCAGACAGTGAAGGCTTCTATGTAACCAAGGTTTTTGACTAAGACCGTCCATTATGTTTTCTTAATGGATTTTCGAATCCCGACATAATTAAAAATGGGAATGGCGCAAGCCATTCCCATTTTTTGGTCGAAGTGTCGGGATTCGAACCCGAGGTCTCTTGGACCCGAACCAAGCGCGATACCAAACTTCGCCACACCTCGATGCCCAAACATTATAATGAAAAAACTTTCCATTGTCAAGTCTTAGTTTTTTGTCGTATCCGTGGACTACGCAGGTGAAAAAAGCTGACATAGCTATTCTGTTTGCTGCGTAAGCTTTTCTACAACCGGCAGGGGAGGGGCGTCATGGGGTATCGTGTGCAATATGGGCCGTTGGAGGTTAAGCCGAGAAGACCAGGAGGGAAATGGCCATTTTGGGGCCTGGTCTGTATCTTTTTTGCGTTGTTTTGTGTATTTGCACAGCATTTTTTCCGGGATGAACTGACGCTTCTGTATCAGATCCTGCTGCCCAACACTTCTGTGGAGACACTGATCAAGGAACTCCGGGATGGGGAAAATCTCTTCCGGGCTGTGGCGGCATTTTGCGAGGATGTCCTCCATGGGTCTTAAATGGAATCGGGTCAGTGGCGGCTTCTTGCTGGGCATGGCCCTTGCTATGCTGGTGCTGCCGTTGCCGTGGCTGTTGGCGGCTTTAGTGGCGGCTGCGTTTCATGAGCTTTGCCACTATGCTGCGATCCGGGCCTTCTGCGGCAAGGGCACTTCGCTGTCCCTAAATGCCCAGGGTGCGCGGATGATCTTGCCGCCCATGAGCCGGGGCAGAGAAGCGATCTGTGCCCTGGCAGGTCCACTGGGCGGATTGCTTTTGTTGCTCTTTGTTCGACGGATCCCACAGGTGGCTTTGTGCGCAGCTTTTCAATCCTGCTTTAATCTTTTGCCGGTGTATCCGCTGGACGGCGGCAGAGCCCTGCAGAGCCTGCTGAGTATGGTCTGCAATCCAAATCTATGCCGTATTCTCTGCAATACTGCCGCACTGATTTGCAGAATCCTGATCTGCATCCTGGCCCTGTATGGCACATTCTGTCTTCACTTGGGCGTTTTTCCGCTTCTAATGGCGGGCGTTTTACTGCTGCGGGGAAAATAGGCCTTGCAAACCGGCCACAAAATGGTTACAATAGCTCTATATCAAATAAGAGGTATTTTTATGACCGATTTACTGCAGCGAATTCTGCCGACGGTGCAAAAGCCTGCTCGGTACACCGGCGGAGAATATAATGAAATTCTAAAGGACCCCAAGGATGTGCGGGTCAATATTGCCTTCTGTTTCCCGGATACCTATGAGATCGGTATGTCCAATGTGGGCATGCGGATCCTCTACGGTGTCATGAACGAGATGGACGGCGTCTGGTGCCAGCGGGTCTTTGCCCCCTGGGGCGATATGGAGGAGGCTATGCGTCAGCATAACTTGCCCCTGTGGGCCCTGGAGAGCCGCCGCCCGGTGAAGGATTTTGACATGATCGCCTTCACCATCGGCTATGAGATGTGCTATACCAACATCCTGAATATGCTGACTCTGGCTGGTGTGCCGCTGCATGCCAAGGATCGTCAGGGTCTGCACAATATGGTGTTTGCCGGCGGCGTTTGTGCCTTCAATCCCGAGCCCTTGGCCGATTTTGTGGACTTCTTTTCCCTGGGCGAGGGCGAGGAGATCACTGTAGAGATCGTGTCCCTCTACGACCGTGCAAAGGCCGAAAACTGGACCAAGGAAGCCTTCCTGCTGGAGGTTTCCAAGATCCCTGGCGTGTATGTGCCTTCCTTCTATGAGCACAGCTATCATGAAGACGGTACGCTGAAGTCTGTCACCGCCCTCAACGGCGCACCCCAGGTGGTCACCAAGCGGATCATTGAGGACCTGGACCATGCCTACTGGCCCATCAAAATGATCGTTCCTTCCACAGAGATCGTTCATGACCGTGCCAATTTGGAAGTGTTCCGGGGCTGCATCCGTGGCTGCCGTTTCTGCCAGGCTGGCTTCTCCTGCCGTCCTGTCCGCAAAAAGAGCCCGGAGGTTCTCTACCGCCAGGCTGTGGAGACCATGGAAGATTCCGGACATAATGAGATCACCCTCAGCAGTCTGTCGACCTCCGACTACCGTGGCCTGAAGGCGCTGACGGATGAGCTGATCCCTTACTGCCACAGTAACAATATCAACCTTTCCGTTCCATCTCTGCGGGCGGACAACTTCTCCCGGGAGCTGATGGAAAAGCTGCAGACCGTGCGTAAATCCGGCCTGACCTTCGCCCCAGAAGCCGGTACCCAACGACTGCGGGATGTAATCAACAAGAATCTGACGGAAGAGGAGATCCTCACCACCTGTGCCAACGCATTCGAGGGCGGCTGGAACAATGTCAAGCTCTACTTCATGCTGGGCCTTCCCACGGAAACCGATGAGGATGTGCTGGGCATTGCAGAGCTGGTGTATAAGATCATCAAGACCTGGCAGGCCAAGGCCACCAACAAGAAGCGTGGCCTGCGGGTCCATGTGGCAACGGCCTTCTTTGTGCCCAAGCCCCATACCCCCTTCCAGTGGGAGCAGCAGATCAGTCAGGAAGAATACCTGCGCCGCTGCAAGCTCTTAAAAAGCCATTTCTACTCCAAGTCCATCGAATATGACTATCATGAGCCCAACCTCAGCCGCCTGGAGGCCGTCATGGCCCGTGGCGACCGCCGCTTGGGCCCGGTCATCGAGGAAGCAGCAAAGCGTGGTGCCCGCCTGGACGGCTGGGATGAATATTTCCGCTATGATATTTGGCTGGATGCCTTCAAAGCCTGTGGTGTCGATCCCAATTTCTATACTACCCGTGGTTTCGACGAGGACGAGAAGCTTCCCTGGGACGGCATCGATGTGGGTGTCACCAAAAAATTCCTGCTGCGGGAGCGCAAACAGGCCTATGCCGCAACCGTTACGCCGGATTGCCGGGAAGGCTGCGCCGGCTGCGGCGCCAATTGCTTGCTGAAGGAGGTGGAGTGCGATGCCTAGACTGCTGTTTACCAAAACCGGTGAAGCCGTTTGGATGTCCCATCTGGACCTGATGCGGCTATTCCAGCGCGCCTTCAAGCGGGCCGGCCTTCCGCTGACCCATACCCAGGGCTATAATCCCAGACCTTCCGTTTCAATCGCTCTGCCGCTGAGTGTGGGCGTGGAAAGTGTCTGTGAGCTGCTGGATTTTGATCTGACCGGCGAATCTGTTTCCTGCGAGGAAATCACCACCCGACTCAATGCTGCCCTGGTGCCCGGCATCCGGGTGCTGCAGACTTATGAAAGCGGCCGCAAGATCAAGGAGCTGGCATTCATGGACTGTCTCCTGCTGCTCGAGTATGACAACGGCATCCCGGAGGGTGCTGAGGAAGCGATCCTTGCGCTCTTTCAGCGGGAAAGTCTGTCGGTGGAGAAGAAGAGCAAGAACGGCCCTACCCAGCAGGACATCATTCCCATGCTCAAGGAACTGACCGTCTGCCGTCAGGATGAGCAAACTCTGGTGCTTACCGCCCGGGTCTGCTGCCAGAATCCCAGCTTGAATCCCATGCAGCTGACAGCTGCCATTGAGCTGTATCTGCCCCAGTACCGCCCGGACTTTGCAAAGTGTCGCCGGCTGGAAATTTTCGATACGAACAACAGTACTTTCAGATAAGGAGAATTTTTTCATGGAAAAGAGAATCTATGACCTGGATATTTGCCCCATCTGCCGGGGTGCCGGCATCCTGACCCATGAGGGCGGCTGGAATGTGCAGGTCGAATGTGCCGACTGCAGCGCTCATACCGTTTTTGTTGAGTACAACAATGAACAGGAGATGCTGGATGCAGAGCAGAAGGTGGTCACGCTGTGGAACATCGGTAAGGTGATCCGCTCCGACGTTGGCGAATAAAAAGTTGCGATTTTACGGACTTTCTGCCCGGTGAAGCCGATTTGCCGGGCAGAAAAGTTGCTGTAAAAATTTTTTTTAAAAAAGTGAAAAAAATGCTTGCTTTTTCGCGAAAGGTGTGCTATTATATCCAAGCGCTGAGGCGAGCAAGTAAATATCCGGGTGTGGCGAAGTTTGGTATCGCGCTTGAATGGGGTTCAAGAGGCCTCGAGTTCGAATCTCGACACTCGGACCAAAACGGTGACGTTCGAAAGAATGTCGCCGTTTTTCTTTTATCTTGACGTCCAGGAGCATTCTGTTGTATAATTCTGTCAACTGTTGCGAAAAT
>JAZUBW010000037.1:0-2583 GCA_045638785.1 Faecousia sp. | reverse complement strand
TGCGACGCCCCCGGGCTTTTCCTTTAGTTTTCGTGCAAAGGTTTCACTTTTTCCCGGTAAACCCGGGTAAACAGAATAATGGTAACTGCCAAACTCATGAGTTCCGCAACAGGGAAAGCCCACCAGACCAAATTGACATTGCCGCTGAGGCTCAGCAGGTACGCTGCCGGCAGCAGCACCACCAGCTGGCGGCACAGGGCGGTGATGGTGGAATACATGCCATTGCCCAAAGCAGGGAAGGAGGCACCCAGGGCGATACAAACCGCCGCAATGGGGAAATGGATGGCGATGATCCGCAGCGCGGTTTTGCCCAGATCCATAAAGGTATCCGACAGGTTGAAGATGCTCAGCAGCGTACCAGGCAGCAGTTCAAAGGCCAGCAGGCCTGCGATCATGAAGCCCATGGCCATACCCACCGCCAGCTTCAAGGTCTTGTTGATACGCTCCGCGCTTCGGGCGCCGTAGTTGAAGGCCACGATGGAAATGGTGGCATTGTTCAGGCCGAACAGGGGCATGAAGAAGAAGCTCTGGAGCTTGTAGTAGATGGAGAACACGGCAGTTGCGGTCTCGCCCACGGCCTTGAAGCCCAGCAGGATCTGGTTCATGGAGAAGTTCATCACGGAACTGACGCAGTTCATGATCATGGAAGGCACACCGACGGACAGAACCGGACGAATGATGGCCATTCTGGGCCGGATCATCTTGAGGCTCAGCCGAACATCCGGGTTAAACTTGATATTGAAGATCAGCGCCAGACCGGCAGCTGCCCACTGGCCCGTCACCGTAGCGATGGCGGCACCAGCAGCACCCATGGCGGGAATATTCAAGGCCGGCACACCGAAAATGAACACCGGGTCCAGGACGATGTTGACGATGGCACCCACGCCCTGGGTGATCATGGTATGCAGAGCCCGGCCGGTGGCCTGGAGCATCCGCTCAAAGAGGATCTCAAAATAGATGCCCAGGGTAAAGATGCAGCAGATGCTGGTATAGTCAATGCCATTTTTCAGAATGGCTGCATTTTCCGTCTGCATCGTATAGTAGGCTTCTGTACCGAAGAAGCCAAAGAGCATAAACAGCACCGTGGCTGCCAGACCCAGGAAAATGCCGTTACCGGCCACCCGGTCTGCCTTTTCCCGATCCCCTTCACCCAGGGATTTGGACAGGACGGAATTGACGCCCACGCCGATGCCCACTGCGCAGCCGATCTGTACGTTCTGCACCGGAAACGCCAGGCCCAGGGCCGTCACCGCATCCTGGCTGTACTGGGAAATATAAATGCTATCGACCACATTGTAGATAGCCTGCACCAGCATGCTGAGGATCATGGGCACGGCCATGTTGATCAGCAGCTTGCCCACGGGCATGGTGCCCATCTTGTTCCCCCGCAAGGAAGAACCTGCATTCTGACTCATGAAGCATTCCTTCTTTCTATAAGCATAACTTATTTAGTTTATCATATTTCCTGTCGATACGCAAGTCTTTCCCCTGTTTTTTATTCGCAGTCAGGAAAGAGAAAGAAAATTTCCCTGTAAATGGTTTAATCTCCGAAAAGCTGGCAATACTGAGCTTCGGAGGTGCTACTATGCGCAACAACAAAAAATTCTTTTCAGGCAAATTCGCCGGCAAGGGCTACTACATAGCCCTGATCCTGTGTGCTGTGGCTATCGGGGTCTCCGGCTATTTGTACTACCACAACGCAAACGGGGACGAGCCGTCCCCCGGACAGCCCAATGCCACCGTGGATGTGATGAATCCCGGCAGCAACAGCGGACAAAACCGTCCCACAACTCCAAATGCCACCAACCCCACCGCACCCAGCAAGCTGCCTCTGAAGACCGGCAAGCCCGTAGACGGCGAGGTGGTGCTGGACTATGCTATGGACTGCCTGTGCTACAATCCCACCACCCGGGATTGGCGGACCCACAACGGCATGGATTTTTCCGCAGAGGCCGGCAGCGTGGTTTCTGCCGCAGCGGACGGTACGGTCTACACCATCTACCAGGATGAGGCCATGGGCACCACGGTGGTGATCCGCCATCAGGACGGCTATGTGACCACCTACGCCAGTTTGGACGAAGATGTGCTGGTGGCTGTGGGTGAAACGGTGCGGCTGGGCCAGGCCATCGGCCATGTGGGTGCCACCGCACTGCTGGAAACCGCTCTGGGAGATCACCTGCATTTTTCCGTCACCTGCGACGGAGTCAGCGTGGACCCGGAACTCTTCTTCGATCTGAACCGCTAAAGCGTTTCTTCCTTTTCCTCCTCAAAACAGGGCCGCTGTATCCCAGCGGCCCCCATTTTTTTGTGTAAATTTCAGTTTATTGCTGCGTTTGCAGCGAAGCCGCCCTAGCTTCTCCCGGGGAGAAGCTGTCAGCGTGCGAGGTACGAGCCGCTGACTGATGTGGAATGCGGGCAGAAATGTAACGACTTGCACGGGGTTTTAGGCCTCCAAAAGGGCAAGTCATCAGCAAGTCTTGACCTTTACCGTATCCAACTGCGCCTCCCGCATTCCACTTCCGCTTCGGTTGCTTTGCTGCCCTCAGCACCTTCTCCCCGGGAGAAGGTATGGCGCCCTGCGGG
>JAZUBW010000036.1:0-16741 GCA_045638785.1 Faecousia sp. | reverse complement strand
ACCCAAATAGGTTCGGAGTTCTTTTGGAGCTGCTAGCCAGATTTGAACTGGCTACCCGGTTCCATGAAATTTTCAATTTCATGGAAGCCTTACGACCTCAGGATTGAATCTGCCCTTCGGGCATAGGATGAGGTCGCCAGTTTTTCTAATAACTAAAAAAGAACTCCGCACCCAAATAGGTTCGGAGTTCTTTTGGAGCTGCTAGCCAGATTTGAACTGGCGACCTCATCCTTACCAAGGATGCGCTCTACCGGCTGAGCTATAGCAGCAAGTTTGTTTTGTGTGTCCGTGTGTCCCAGACAGCTTCGCCATTATATCGCATTGTATCGGAAATGTCAAGCACTTTTTTCGAAAAATCAACAAAATTTTTTCTTTTTTCTTCCAGGAGGTTTCGGTCCACAAATTGCGGAAAAAAGGGCAGGGAAGCGGTGCTGCTTCGGGGCGTTTCCGGGTCGCTGGGCAGCCGGTAGAGCAGGTCCCAAATCGCCTGGGCCTTTTCCGGGTCCAGGTCCTGCCACACCCCGGCATCGGTTTGAAAAAAACGGTCGCATTTCTGCCGGTACACCTTCTTCGTGTCGTCGACGCTGAAGGTGGTAATGCAGATACTGCTGCCGGGCAGCGCCGTGGGATCCTCCTTTGTTTCGAAGCCACGCCGCACACTGCGGATATACAGCAGTACCTGTCGCATCTTTTCCGGGCTGTCGTAATAGCGGCGAATGGGGCCGTCCTCGGTTTCGGCGGTGATGAGAATCCTGGTTATCAGGGTCTGCTCCATGCTGGGATTTGAGTAGTGCCGGCAGCCGCTCAGCGCCAACGCAACCGCCGCCAAACACAAAACGAACTTTCTTTTCATCCCTCATCCCTCTTTCCCAAAACTGCGTTTGGCCTATTATATGACTGCGCCTTGGGAATATTACGGTAAAATCCGGCCATAAGAACCAATTGTTTGTATATTTTTAATAAAAACTTGCTTTTTTTCACACTTGTGTTATAATATGGACATCCCAATAGGAAAGAGGTCTGACTATGATTCGTGGAGATGCACTGTATAAACAGTTTATTGCTATTTTGGAAGAAGAACTGCGGCCTGCCATGGGCTGCACCGAACCTATCGCCCTGGCCTATGCCGGCGCCAAGGCCCGTGAGGTCCTGGGCTGCCTGCCCACCCGCATTGATGTGCTGGCCAGCGGTAATATCATCAAGAATGTCAAGAGCGTTGTGGTGCCCAATACCGGCGGCCTGCGTGGTATCGCTGCGGCTGTCTGCGCCGGCGTTGTGGCCGGTGACGCTGCCAAGCAGCTGGAAGTCATCTCCTCCGTTTCTCCCCAGAAGCAGGCGGAGCTGAAGCAGTATATGACCCAGACCGAGGTCAACATCGATGCTGCTCCCTCCACTCTGGTCTTTGATATCGACCTGACCCTCTATGCAGGCGAGGACCGGGCCCGTGTCCGCATCGTCAACCACCATACCAATATCGTCCATATCAGCCGCAACGATGAGTCCATTGTGGACCTGCCTGTGGAGGAGTCCAGTGAGGACAACCTGACCGACAAGTCCTGCCTGACCATTGAACGGATCGTGGAGTTTGCCGATGTGCTGGATCCTGCGGATGTCCGTCCCAGCATCGGTCGACAGATCGAGTATAACCTGGCCATCGCCAAGGAAGGTCTGCGCAACAGCTGGGGTGCAAACATCGGCTCCGTCATCCTCAGCCAGCAGGGCACCAACAATAACCGTAAGGCTGCCGCCTGGGCTGCTGCCGGCTCCGATGCCCGTATGAGCGGCTGCGAGATGCCCGTCATCATCCTCTCCGGTTCCGGCAACCAGGGCATCACCGCCAGTGTGCCCGTGGCCGTCTATGCCGAGTCCCTGGGCGCCACCGAGGAAGAGATGTTCCGTGCTGTGGCCGTCAGCGACCTGGTCACCGTTCATCAGAAGACCGGCATCGGTCGTCTGTCTGCCTACTGCGGCGCCATCAGCGCCGGCTGCGGTGCCGGCTGCGGTATTGCATATCTGCACGGCGGCCGTAAGGAGGCTGTGGCCCATACCCTGGTCAACGCCATCGCCATCCTCTCCGGTACCATCTGCGACGGTGCCAAGCCCTCCTGCGCCGCCAAGATCGCAGCGGCTGTGGATGCCGGTATCCTGGGCTACAATATGTACCTGGAGAACCAGCAGTTTTACGGCGGTGACGGCATCGTTACCAAGGGCGCCGATAAGACCGTCAGCAATATCGGCATCCTGGCCCGGGAAGGCATGCGGGAAACCGACCGCACCATCCTCAAGATCATGCTCTCCGACGGCTGCTAAACCAAATAACAACAAAAACCGGCACCTGTGGGTGCCGGTTTTTTGCGTAGATATTCAGATTGTTGATCAGACGCTCTGCCCGCAAAACTGCAATTTGTATTTTCTCAAAACTTGGGTATACTGTGTGCGGAGGGATATTACATGACTGATAAGCAATACGAAAAACTTTCTGCCTCTTTGGCACCCAAGTCGCCCATTGTAAAGGATTGCCTGTGGGCCTTTGCCATCGGCGGGCTGATCTGTGTGCTGGGGCAGCTGGCTATTGAAGGCTATATAGCCTTGGGACTGGAGAAACAGGACGCATCCACAGCGGCCTCCATGAGCCTGGTGGCGCTATCTGCGCTCCTGACGGGACTGAGCCTTTACGATGATATCGCCAAACACGCCGGCGCAGGGACCCTGGTGCCCATCACCGGATTTGCCAATGCCGTGGCGGCTCCGGCAGTGGAATTCAAAACCGAGGGTTTTGTTTTGGGTGTCGGCGCGAAAATGTTCACCATCGCCGGCCCCGTCATCGTCTACGGCCTCAGCGCCGGTGTCCTGTACGGCCTGATTTATTGGATCTATTCGATCTTGTAATGTAGGTGCGGCAATCTGCCGCCCGCTAAATAACACGCATGAAAAAGGTGCGGCAAATTGCCGCACCCACATTTTACATATTCTCAAAATCCGGCATGTCGGATGCTGTATCCAATTTGTAGGGGTTGTTTTCAATATATTCCCAAACGGCTCGATAACCCACATCATTTCGTATTACCCGGTCAATAAAGGATTTTTGCCATATGGAGTGGCCGATTTGCATGGATACCCACCGTTTCATATGCCCAACTACCGTCGACACCGTAGGGGCGGCAATCTGCCGCCCGTCCTTGTCGGTGTTGATGGATAGAATCATATGGATATGATCCGGCATGACACAATATTTATCCACAGAGATCATCGGATAATGTTCCGAAATTTGAAGAATTGCGGTTTCCACAACAGTGCCGATTTTTGAGAGATTCGGGCGGCAGATTGCCGCCCCTACATTCCATAGGATCGGTTTTCTGTCTGCAACGCAAATCGTAATAAAATATGCGCCCGGCGTGGAATAATCATAATCATAGATACGAATTGGCTTTCTCTTTGGCAATTCATTCATTTGTCATATTTACCTTATCGAAATCGCTTTTTATTTTCAATCACATAAGCCTGCAGGCACTTGATCAGTTCCTTTTCTCCCTTGGTGTAGAAGCGATCGTCCTCGGATTCAAAATCCAAGCCCTTTTCTTCCAGGGCATCCATGGCATTTTGCAAGGTTTCCTCGGTTTTGGGAATGCGGCTCCGGGGGAATTTTGTCCGGACGGCATCCAAAATTTGCAGAACTTCGGTGGCCGACAGCGCCTCCATGGCCTGGTATGCCTTTTCAAAATGGGCGCCGTGGTAATAAAGGTAGCTGTCAAAGCCGCCGGAATTGACTTCCCGGCACAGCTCATCGGCATAGTAAGCGATCCGCTCCCATTTGTTCAGACGGTTGAGGGCATCGCCGCTTCCGCTCAGCTCCTCCAGATGGTCGGACAGCGCAGACAGAAGGTCGTCCTCGGGCAATTCGAAAATATCGGCAATCTGCATGGTGCATTCCCGGGGCGACAGCGGTTGCGCCCCATACAGATGCAGGGACGGATCCACCAAGCCTTCCACAAGGTGGCGGTGCTTCAGCCAGGCCTCTGTCAGACCGTGCCATTCCAGGCTTTCCTCATAGTTGCTGCATCTGCGGCATAGCAGAACCAGGCAGGCTCTTGCCGATTCCGTTTCTCCCTTTGCCAGATAGGCCTCTGCCAGGCCCATAAAATGTTCCGTGGTGTTGGCGATTCCATAAGCCTCCCGTTCCAGACGCTCCAGTTCCTGTTCCAACGCGCATCCTCCTTTTTTCTTTAATATACCATATTGCTGATTTGTTGTAAATAATTTTGTCAGCTCCCAGCCGCCACCACCGCAGCTTTGCAGCAAATTGGAATTTAACGTACTGTTCCGTAGGGGAGGGTCTTGACCCTCCCTAAACCTAAAACATTAGGATTTGTTCGTGTAACGCTGTAATTCCAACATATTTGTGGAATTTTACAGCACAATCATCGTTAGGTTGAGGGAGGGTCAAGACCCTCCCCTACGAAAACAACGCAGAGATAAACGAAAATGAAACGCCGGGGTATGGAAAAACGCCACCTGTTTGGAAGCAGGTGGCGTTCTGTTTGAAATGGTCATTCTCGTTGTTTAGCCTTCGAAGAAATACTTACAAATGGATCGGTCGGTGCCTTGATAAGCGCCGATGCCCTCATATTCTTTGACAAATCCGCATTTTTCCATGACCCGGATGGAGGCGGTATTTTCTACCTGGCAGATGCCGGCGATGCGGGAAATACCCAGCTTGGGCAGGATTACCGGCAAAAACGCCTGTACCGCCTCGGTGGCGTAGCCCTGGCCAGTGTACGCTTCACCAATGTGATAGCCCAGCTCCCAGGTGCCGTCGTCAAAGGGTATGGCCTGCACATAGCCGATGTAGGTGCCGTCTTTCAGCAGGGCAGGGTAGACCAATGGGCCGTCGCCGGTTTCGTAGACACCCATCAGGAAGGACACGGTATCGGCGGCCTCTTCCACGGTCTCGAACACCTCGTCAGGAGTAAACCGGCGGTTGTCCACGTCCAGGGAGTTCAAATGTACAGCCTCGGCCATGTCCATGGTGAATTCTGTGATGATCAGTCGCTTGGTTTCAATTTTCATACGGTCACATCCTTTTTCGCGGCAACTTTACCATTGAGAGGGATAGCTGTCTTTGATAAATCGGTATTCATCATAATAAGTGTCGATGCATGCAGGGATTGCAGGCAGGCCATTTTTGTACGGAATGGTGTCCCGATAAACATAAATGACCCAAGGATCTACATCGGAGGGCCAGGAACCCTCCACCAGGCAGATTTCGAGTCCCTGGGGCTGGAGGGAACCATATCTGGCTTCGTCGCTCATGGCAAACCATTGCCAGGGTAGCCCAACACTTTGCCAGGTGGGATCAAAATGATAGTACTGACCATTCATCCTGGCAATGACCCACATATGGTTAAAATCGGGGAAAGCTTCGCAATCGGATGAGCAGGAGAATGCTTCGATGCCTGCATGGTGCAGCAAAAGGATCATGTATTCTGCGTAATGCCTGCAAACGCCGGTGCCGGAGAGGATGCACTCGTAGGTATAATCACGAATCCTACCGATGTCGTAGGACATGGTGCAGCTGACATATTCATAGATCTTTTCGATGATCTCTACTTCGTTGTCATCCTCGTCGATGAAGGAGAGGGCATCATTGATGATGAATTCATAGTCAGAAAGCAGCTGGTGATGTTCTTGTTCGTCCAGCTTGAAGCAGATCGTGGCGATACCGTCTTCATAGGAAAACGGTGTATCGGTGTCATGGTAGGTGGCACAGATCGCACGGGCAGGATAGAACTCGGTCATGAAAATTTCCCAGATCGTACGAAGCTGCTGCTCACTGGAAAAACCGGGTATGGTAGACTCATAGGCCAACATGGCATCCACAAAGCTGCAATAGAGTTCGTAGTCCTCGCCAAGCTTTTCCCGGTACGCATCGTCAATGAGATAAGGATTGTGGACCAAGTAGGGTTCTTTGGGTTCAGAGGGCAGAGTGGAGGGCAAAACGGAGGTCGTTGGGCGTGTAATCGTAGGAACGGTGTGCGTGGTAGAGGTTGTGGTTTCCGGATCGATCGTGGCGGGGTGATTGGTTGGAACCGTACAAGCAGTAAGAATGATGGAGAAAACCAGTAGCCAGGCGAAAACGGTTGCTTTTTTACCGGCCATAATCTGTTTCAGTCCTTTCCTTTGGATTCTATGCGGTCAAAAGTATGGATCCAATCGGCTTTGAGGAAGTAGATCAGGAAAACGATGGAGCTCAAGGTCCAGGTGATCGGATAGGCCCAGGATACGGTGGTCAGCTCCGGCACGAACTGTACTGCAACGGTGATGTAGCTGACACGGATCACGCACCAGCAGACCAGCATGGTGAACATAGGCACGGTGGCCTTGCCTGCGCCACGCATGATGCCGGCGATGCAGTGGGAGAAGGCCAGCAGGCAATAGAACAGGCAGATGGTGCGCATATGCTCGGTGCCGTAGGTAACGGCGGCTTCCGATTTTGCGAAAATGCCGATGAGCTGGGGTGCAAACACATAGGAAAGCACGCCCACGATTTCGGCCATGATCAGCGAGCAGGCGATGCCGAAGCCCACGCCCTTTTTCACCCGGTCATGCTGCTTGGCACCCAGGTTCTGACCGGTGAAGGTGCTAAGACTCTGGCTGAAGCACATCACCGGCAGGAAGGCGAAACCCTCCAGCTTGGAGTAAGCGCCGCAGCCGTTGACAGCATCGGAGCCGAAGGCGAAAATGTTGGACTGCACCACCACATTGGCCAGGGCGATGACGGAATTCTGCACAGCTGACGGCAGACCGTAGCGGATGATTTCCTGGAAACTTTGCCAGTGGAACCGGACCTTGCGCAGATACAGCCGGGAAGAACCGCTCGAGCGCATCAAATGGATGCAGCACAGGGCGGCGCTGATGCCCTGGGAAATGGTGGTGGCCAGCGCAGCAGCACCGACGCCATAGCCCATCACGCCAACGAACAGAAGATCCAAAACCACATTGACCATGGTTGAGCAGATTAGATAGTAAAGCGGATGCTTACTGTCGCCCACGGCATGGTGAATGCCAACAAAGATGTTGTACATCACTGTGAAAATGGCACCGCAGAAATAGAAGCGGTAATAGGGGATGGCGTATAGCATCGTCTCACCGGGAATACCCATCCACCGCAGGATGGTGGGGGTGCAGGTGATACCCACAATGGTCAGGGCCGTGCCTGTGCAGAGGCCGAAGGCAACAGCCGTATGGATGGTTTTACTGACCGCTTCATCATGTTTTGCACCGAAGTACCGTGCAATCACAACACCGGCGCCCATTGCAAGGCCGTTGAAGAAGCTGACCATCAAAAAGATCAAACTGCCGGAGCTGGTCACCGCGCCCATGGCATCGTCGTTAATAAAATAACCGACGCACCAGGCATCAAAGGTATTATACAGCTGCTGGAACACCTGTCCCAGGAAAATGGGGAAGGCAAACAGCAGGATCGCTTTCCAAATGGAACCCTCTGTTAGGCTGTGTTTTGTATTCAAACGGGCCACTTCTTTCTATTATGTAGTATCCTTCGTATTATACACTAGCTTCCTGCAAAATACAAGCCACTTTCGCTTCAATGGATTTCTTATCTAAAAATGCCCCTCCTTTTTTGTGCATTTTTTTCGTTGTTGCCAATTGTCATAGTGCCACAGATGTGCTATAATTGACAGGTGAAAATATGTGCATCCGCCGCGCACAGCCGCCGGTGTATTGTACGAGAAATATGGAGGAATGTTTTATGCCTATGCAGATGGGTTTCCGTTGGTACGGTGAGGGCAACGATAACATCAGCCTGAACTACATCAAGCAGATCCCCGGTGTCAGCACCATCGTCTGGGCCCTGCATCACAAGATGCCCGGCGAAATTTGGGAAGAGCACGAAATCAAGGAAGTGATGGACCAGCTCCATGCCTACGGCTTCAACGGTGACGTTGTGGAGTCTGTCAATGTCCACGATGATATCAAGATCGGCCTGCCCACCCGGGATGCCCTGATCGAAAACTATAAGCAGTGCATCCGTAACCTCTCTAAGTTCGGTGTTAAGGTCATTTGCTACAACTTCATGCCTATTTTCGACTGGACACGTTCCAACCTGTTCCACGAAGTGGGCGACGGTTCTACCGCTCTGTTCTATGAAAAGGGCATGATCCAGGACGATTACAACGCCATGGCCAAGTACATCCTGGACTTTACCGAGAAGTACAACATGTCCTTCCCCGGCTGGGAGCCCGTGCGTATGGCCAAGCTGGATCAGCTGTTCAAGGCCTATGCCGATGTGGACCACGAGAAGCTGTGGGCCAACCTCAAGTACTTCCTGGAAGCCATTATGCCTACCTGTGAGGAAGTAGGAATGAAGATGGCCATCCATATGGACGATCCCCCGTGGGACATCTTCGGCCTGCCCCGTCTGCTGATCAACGCCGAGAATATCGAGCGTTTCCTGAAGATGGTGGACCATCCCTGCAACTGCCTGACCCTGTGCTCCGGTTCTCTCAACGCCGATCCCAACAACAATGTTGCTGAGATCGTCCGTAAGCACTGCGACCGCATCGCCTTTGCCCACATCCGCAATGTCAAGCACTTTGAAAACGGCGACTTCTCCGAGGCTTCCCACCGCGACTGCGACGGCGACACCGGCATCCTGGAGATTCTGAGGGCCTACCACGATTGCGGCTTCGAGGGCTATATCCGTCCCGACCACGGCCGTCACCTGTGGGGTGAGGGCCCCGGCACTGTCCGTCCCGGTTATGGCCTGTACGACAGAGCTCTGGGCATCATGTACATGCTGGGCGTGTGGGACATGCTGGACCGACTGGAAGGCAAGAAGTAAAAGGAGTTTGCGACAATGAAACTGACTGATATTTTGGCAGAAGGCTTTAACCCCCAGCAGTGGCTGGAAAAGGGTTATGAGCTGCCCAAGTATGACATCAAGGCTGTGAAGGAAAAGACCTACGCCGAGCCCACCTGGGTCCATTTCGGCGCAGGTAACATTTTCCGTGCCTTCACCGCTGCGGTTCTGAACGAGGTTCTGAATTCCGGCAAGTATGACCGGGGTATCGTCGTGGCCGAGACCTTCGACTATGAGATCATCGACAAGGCCTACGCCCCCTATGAAAACCTGTCCCTGCTGGTGAGCCTGCAGTCCACCGGCAGCATCGAAAAGAAGGTCATCGGCTCCGTCACCGAGAGCCTGAAGGCTGACTACCAGTTCGCTGACTGGGCCCGCCTGGTGGAAATCTTCCGCAAGCCCAGCCTGCAGATGATCTCTTTCACCATCACCGAGAAGGGCTACGGCGTTGCTCCCCATGACCTGGAGCGTGGATTGACCCCCGTGCTGGCCATGGGTAAGGTTGCTGCGCTGCTGTACGAGCGCTTCCAGGCAGGCCAGCTGCCGCTGACCATCCAGTCCATGGATAACTGCTCCCACAACGGCGATAAGGTCAAGGCCGGTGTCCTGGCTTATGTCAATAAGTGGGTGGCCGACGGCCTGGTGCCCGCCGAATTCCTGGCTTATGTGCAGGATGAAACCAAGGTCACCTTCCCCTGGGCCATGATCGACAAGATCACCCCCCGTCCCCATACGCTCGTGCAGGAAATGCTGGCCGCCGACGGCTTCGAGGACAACTACACCATCGAAACCGCCCGCCACAGCTTTACCGCTCCCTTCGTCAATGCCGAGGAGACCCAGTACCTGGTTATCGAGGACAATTACACCAATGGCCGTCCTCCGCTGGACCTGGGTGGTGTTCTGTATACCGAGCGTGAGACCGTCGACAAGGTCGAGACCATGAAGGTCACCACCTGCCTGAACCCCCTGCATACCGCCATGTCCATCTATGGCTGCATGCTGGGCTATGATCTGATCTCTGCCGAAATGAAGGACGAGGATATCCGCTCCTTCATCCAGAAGATCGGCTATATCGAGGCTATGCCCGTGGTCACCGACCCCGGCGTGCTGAACCCCTACGAGTTCATCGGCGCTGTTCTGAACCGCCGCCTGCCCAACCCCTTCATGCCCGATGCGCCCCAGCGTATCGCCATGGATACCTCCCAGAAGCTGGCGATCCGCTTCGGCGAGACTCTGAAGAAGTATGCTGAGCGTGGCCTGGACAAGTCCAACCTGGTGCTGATCCCCCTGGTGCTGGCAGGCTATGCCCGTTACCTGAAGGGTATCAACGATATGGGTGAGGCTTTCGAACCCTCTCCCGATCCCATGCTTGCCGAGCTGCAGCAGATCGTGGCTCCTCTGGAAGTCAGAGAGGGCGAGCAGGACTTCTCCTGCCTGAAGCAGCTGTACACCCGCAAGGATGTGTTCGGCCTGGATCTGTACGAAGCAGGCCTGGGCGAGCAGATCGAAGGCATGGTGGCCGAGCTCTACGCCGGTCCCGGTGCCGTCCGCAAGACTCTGCACAAGTACGTTTCCGCCCGCTAAAAGAAAACGAAAGACCTGCCCAATTACGGGCAGGCCTTTTATATTACCGTTGCATCTTTTCCAGGCATTTCTTTGCCTGCGCTCTGGGCCAGTTGACCTCTGCCTCAAAGCCCCGGGCAGCCAGGTCATCCGCAATGGCGTTCCAAATCTGGTGGGCGTTGGCATAGTCGCCCAATTCTTCATAGCAGAATCCCATGGCGTACCAGGAATCCATCCAGGTCGGCTCCATTTCCTTGGCTCGCTGCCAATGGGCGAATGCATCCTCGTAGCGACCCAGCGCTTTGCACAGGTCGCCGCTGTAGATGTGCAGCATGGCGCTCTCCGGGAATTTCTGCTCTGCTTTTTTTGCCCATTCCCAGGCCATATCCGATTGCCCATTTCTGTCATAGGCGTGGATTAGGCAGATCCATTCATCCAGAATCCCGCTGCCGGATTCCACAGCGGGCAGAAAGGCGTCGATTCCTTCCTGTCCTCTGCCGATTTCGCACAGCATGGATATTTTTTGCCGCCAAGTACACCAATAGACTTCCGCATCCTCGGCGGGCCCTAATTTCAGCGCACGGTCAAACAGCGCAAGGGCTTTGTCACGGCTGATCTGCATCATATATTGATGCAAAATGCCGTGCATCCGCAGATCGTCCATGGTATATTTGCCGCTTTCCAGCAGCTTGCGGTATTCGATTTCTGCCTGCAGGAAATCTTCAGGCTGACGGGTGGCCTCAAACACGCTGCCCAGCCGCTGGGCATAGTTGGCATAAGCTGTGGCGGTCTCCCGGTACAGATCGTCGATGGTGACGCAGTAAAGCTTTGCGATGGCAGGCAGCATAGTCACATCGGGCAGGGTGGTGCCGCACTCCCAACGGGAAATGGATTGGGCGCTGACACCCAGCGCAGATGCTGCCTGCTCCTGGGTCAGATTCTTTGCCAGCCGCAGCCGTCGTAAGTTTTTGGAAAAGTTCATTTTGCTTGCTCCTCTCGGTCGTTTAGAAGCTTCTAGCACAATGATAGCAAAGAAGAGGGTTGTTGTCTATATTGCAGTTTGCGAGAATTCTCTCAGTTTTTGATAGCTTTTCTCTGTTTCCACCCTGTTGACAGATTGGAAACATCCGTTTTGTGAGAAATCCCTTTCCTTTTCAATAATATTTGCTATAATGGACCCAGAAAGGCAGGCGTTATAAATGACATTCGGACAATCCATCAAGGCTAAGCGGGAGCAGCTGGGACTGACCCAGCAGGAACTGGCGGAAAAGCTTTTTGTCTCCCGGCAGACGGTGTGCCGTTGGGAAAACGGTACAAGATGCCCGGATCTGTTGATGGCGAAAAAGATCGCACTGGTACTGGGACTTTCCTTGGACGAGCTGATTCCCGGAGAACTGGTGCAGGACTATGTACCGGAAAAGGAATCTACGTTGGATATCAGCTGTGTAAAGGTGATGCTGACGGGGATGATGTTGCTGCTCATCGGTATTTTTCTGTATGTGGCGGATTCCGGGAATATGGGTTTTTCCGGGTTCTGTTTTATTGCGGGTATCCTTGTGTTTGTAGTGGGTTTGTTTATACCGTGGGAAAAAGGAAAACCCATCATTGATGACCGTCTGCCCCAGCGCAAATGCCCCAAATGCGGCAAGGAACACGATTTTGATTATCCGCAATGTCCTCACTGTGACTACCGCTATGTGAAATAAGAAACGACCTGCCCGTCGGGCAGGTCGTTTCTTATGTATGCCCCGTCTGTGACGGGGCTGTGCCTTTTATGCCAGCTGCAGGATGATCAGGTGTGCCGATACCGGCTCCGTGCCACCGGCGCTGGGGGTTAGAGTCAGGGGCGGGTTGGAGCCTGCGGGATTGCGGACCGTCAGCACCGAATCGGCGACCGTGGTGGTAATGAGCGCTATGCCCACGATTTGGGCGGCACCGGCTTCCCGGCCTGCAACGGTGTAGGGTAGCTCCTCGCCGTTCAGCGTCAGCACCAGCTGTCCACCTTCTCCCGGTGTCACCTGGAACTGCACCAAATAGGTGCCCGGCTCATCCAGAACAAAGGAAACCGCACTTTCGCGGCTGATGCCGGTGCCGCTGTTGGGGCCGTCCTGGGGGAATGCCACATCTTCCCCGGCGGTGATGGTGCCGGCATTGTCCGGGGGCATCAGGGCGAAGAAATCCGCAAAGGCCAGCACCGTGCCCGCAGGGCCCTGCGGCCCGGTTTCACCGATGGGACCCTGTGGGCCGACTGGCCCGGTCTCGCCGATGGGGCCCTGTGGGCCGACCGGCCCGGTTTCACCAATGGGACCCTGTGGGCCGACTGGTCCGGTTACACCGATGGGGCCCTGTGGGCCTACCGGCCCGGTAGGCCCGATCGGCCCTTGCGGACCGGCGGGTCCGATGGGACCCTGCGGGCCTGTTGCACCGGTTTCGCCGACAGGCCCCTGGGGTCCGGCTGGCCCTGTGGCACCTGCCGGACCTGCCACGCCCTGGGGACCCTGAGGTCCGGGTACACCGGCGGGACCCTGCGGCCCGGTGGCACCGGTTTCACCGATGGGACCCTGGGGACCCTGGGGCCCCTGGGGCCCTGCAATGCCCTGGGGGCCCATGGGGCCTTGAGGACCGGGCGGGCAGTTGATACAGGGATTCATGGGGCAGCAGCAGGGCTCCGGAGGGCGATGCCGCTTGCAGCTGTTGTCGTCAAATGCGCTGTAATTGTTCATTGGACTAGCCTCCTTGATTGGATGTGTACTCCATTATATGTGCCGTCCACGCCCAATGACACAAAAAAGCGACCCTTATGCGGTGCCGCACAAGGGTCGGAAGGTTTAGTTGTACAAACGCTGGATCAAATAGGGGAGTGCCGTTTCGAATTTGGTGCCATATCCATGATGCTCGTCGCCTACGGTATTTTCGATGCACTTGCTGATGAAATCCGCAGCGATGGCGGCGGCTTCCTCCATGCCTTTTCCACCCAGCCAGCAGCCTACAAAGGCGGATGCGAATGCATCGCCGGTGCCGTGATAGCCACGGCCTACCTTGGGATGGGAATAGATGTGGTGGGTTTCGCCTTCCAGGATCAGCACACCGGTCTGTCCCGGTGCAGCGCTGTAGCCCGTCAGCACCACGCGCTTGGCACCCAGCTGCTGCAGCTTGCGCAGAACAGGGGAGAGGAAGGCCTCGTCATAGCGGTCTTCGTAAGTGGTATCCGTCAGCAGGCAGGCTTCCGTCAAATTGGGAAGCAGCACATCTGCCTTGGCGCACAGCGCCTTCATGGCCTCCACATAGGCGGCATCAAAGCCGCTGTAGAGCTTTCCGTGGTCAGCCATAGCCGGATCCACGATGATCTTGCCGCCGGGCACCGGCAAGGTGTCCATCATATCCGCTACCATGCCGATTTGCCGGATGGAGCCCAGATATCCGGTATAAATGGCGTCAAAACGGATGCCCTCTCGCAGCCAATGGGCCTGGATGCCGGGTAAGTCTTCCGTCAGATCCCGGATGTGGGGCTTCGTAAAGCCGCCGGTGTGGGTGGATAGCACGGCTGAGGGCAGGATGACGGTTTCCTGTCCGCAGGCCGACAGAATGGGCAACGCCACCGTCATGGAACACTGACCCAGGCAGGAAATATCCTGGATGGTGAGAATGCGGTTGTATTTCATGGTCTTACTCCAAATGCAGATGGTTTTTCTTCAGCGCGGTACGGATGGCCATGGCCAGCAGGGGAGCTGCGATAAGGGCAACGACCATATTGAAGATGGTGGCAGGCAGCTTGCTGATAACGGTCAGCCAGGCAGCATCGGCGGTCAAGCCATGGAGCAGCATGCCGCTGTAGAAGAAACTCTTGGCCAGGTAGATCACGGCGTAAGTAAGGGCACCGACAGCGGTGGCGATCAGGGCCTTGACATAGCCCCAATTCTTACCGCCGCAACGGATGGCAAGACCCGCAGCCAGACCGTATGCGCCCTTCATCAGGAAGGTCAGCCAGCACTCGGAGATGTAAAGGGGATTGAACATGTCGTAAATGGCAGAGCCGAGACCGGCGGCCAAACCGCCCATCCAGGGTCCCAGCAGAATGCCGCTGAGGGCGCACAGGATATTGCCCAGATGGAAGGAAGATGTGCCGGCAATATCGATGGGTACGGTAATGCGAAGGGCAGAGCCTACAGCGGTCAGTGCTGCCAGCATGGCGGCCACCACCAGCTTGCGGGTAGAAATCAAAGTCTTTTTCATGTCTATGACCTCCTTGTTTGTTTTTCTTTATATTAGCACAAACTGGTAATAAATAAATATCCAGTTTATGAATTAAAAATAATGCCAGTTAATTCCTTGCACTCCGTTCAACAAAATAGTATAATATAAGCTGGAAATGGAGGATAAAACATGAAAACCATCGATTATCAGAAAAAATCGCCGCTGGCGATCTTCTTATCCTATTTTGGAAACCATAAAAAGCTCTTTGCCATTGACGTTCTGTGCGCCTGCGGCATTGCGGCCATCGACCTGGCCTTCCCCATGATCACCCGGGAAGCCCTCTATACCTGGCTGCCGAATCAGATGTACAAGGTCTTCTTTTCTGTCATTGGCCTGGTCATCGGCTTCTATCTGCTGCGGTCCTGCCTGAATTTTATCGTGGCCTATTTTGGTCATACCTTCGGCATCCGTGTGGAGGCCGACATCCGCAAGGACCTGTTTACCAAAATGCAGGCCCTCAGCTGCGACTTTTATGACGGCAACCGTACCGGCCAGCTGATGAGCCGCCTGACCACGGACTTGTTTGAACTGACCGAGCTTGCCCACCACGGCCCGGAGGATCTGCTGACCTCCACCTGCACCATCATCGGTGCCCTCATCTACATGTCCTTTATCCGCTGGGAGCTGGCCCTGGTGGTGGCGGTGATGATCCCCATCTGCCTGGTGGTGGTCATGTCCATGCGTCGCCGGATGGCCCGGGCTTCTGCTGCCGCCAAGGAAAAGACCGGCCATATCAACCAGGAAATCGAAAGCAGCCTTTCCGGCTTCCGCACTGCCAAGGGCTTTGCCAATGAGCATGTGGAAAACGCCCGGTTTACTGCCGCCAATGAGATTTACAAGACCTCCAAGCGGAATTTCCACAAGGCCATGGGTATGTTCCACAGCTCCACGGAATTTTTCCTCTGCAGCCTCAATGTCATCGTCATCGGCCTGGGTGGCTGGTTCGTGATGCAGGGCAAGATGGATTACCGTGACCTGCTGACCTTCTCTCTGTTTATTTCTTCCTTCACCGGCCCCATGCGCAAGCTCACCGGCTTCTCCGAGCTCTTTGCCAATGGCTTTGCCGGCCTGAATCGCTTTGTCAACATCATGCGTACTGAGCCTTCTGTTCAGGACAAACCCGATGCCAAAGCCCTGGAAAAGGTCAAGGGCGAGATTAAGGTGGAGCATGTTACCTTTGCCTATGATGCCGACGTCGATGTGCTGCGGGATGTATCCCTGACCGTGGCCCCCGGCGAGACCATGGCCATCGTCGGCCCCTCCGGCGGCGGCAAGACCACCCTCTGCCAGTTGATCCCCCGGTTCTATGATGTGGATGCCGGCTGCATCAGCATCGACGGCAAGGATATCCGGGATGTGACTCAGAAGAGCATCCATCAGAACATCGGCATCGTGCAGCAGGATGTGTTCCTCTTTGCTGATACCATCTTCGAAAATATCCGCTACGGTAAGCCGGATGCCACCATGGAAGAGGTCATCGAGGCCGCCAAGAAGGCAGAAATCTATGACGATATTCTGGCAATGCCCAATGGCTTTGAAACCTATGTCGGTGAGCGCGGCACCCTGCTCTCCGGCGGTCAGAAGCAGCGTGTGGCCATCGCCCGCATCTTCCTGAAGAACCCGCCCATTCTGATCCTGGACGAAGCTACCTCCGCCCTGGATTCCGTCACGGAAGCAAAGATCCAGCGGGCATTCGATAACCTGGCCGTGGGCCGTACGACCCTGATCATTGCCCACCGACTGTCCACCATCCGGGCTGCCAACCGCATTGTTTCTATTGCCGACGGTGTCATCACCGAGTGCGGCACCCACGACGAGCTGCTGCAAAAGGGCGGCATCTACGCCGACCTCTACAATACCCAGAACGCCCAAAACTGGCGCTGAATGGGGATGTATTGCGTACCTATTCGTAGGGTGGGGTCGTGACCCCACCCTACAAAAATTTGAATATCTCTGTCAAATGGAAAATGCCGCCTACGGTTTGAAGGCGGCATTTTTGTTACATTTTTTCCGGTGCCTGGAAGCCCAGAATGTCGATACAGGTTT
>JAZUBW010000035.1:0-30851 GCA_045638785.1 Faecousia sp. | reverse complement strand
GAAAAGCGCCGCCTGCGGTATCCATTTGGATGTTGTTGGGTAAGTATTCCATGGCGTCCTCCATAGAAAATTAGCCTGTGCACCCAAAGGATGCACAGGCCAACTGCCGTTTTAGAAAGGATTACTCCTCGACGATGGCTTCGGTGGGGCAGTTGTCGCAGGAGGCGCCGCAGCTAACGCAGGTATCGGCGTCGATGACGTACATCTCTTCGCCCTCGGAGATAGCCTCAACGGGGCAGTTGTCGGCGCAGGCGCCGCACTTGACGCAAGCATGAGTAATCTTGTATGCCATGATAATTTCCTCCATATGTTTTTTTATCACCAGCGGTGATCGTTACCATCATTCTATCATGGATTTCGGAAAATGCAATTCCTATTTTCAAAAATCTTCGTATATTTTTTCCCGAACAAGGGGAGAATTTCCGGCAATGGAGGGATGTGTGATGGGATACGCACCGCAGGCGGCCAATTTGATCACTGTGGCGGCAGGCTTTGCCCGGTCCATGGGCCATAGTTTTGTGGGCTCTGCCCATCTGCTGCTGGCCCTGGTGAAATCTCCGGGCTGGGTATCGGCCCTGCTGCGAAATCTGGGGGCAGACCCGGTGCTGCTGAAGGATCTGACCCTGGTGACCTACGGCTGGGGTCATCAGGGCTTGCCTTTGCAGCAGGGGCTGACGGACCATGTGTGCCGTATTTTGGAGCTTGCCGGCCGGGAGGCCGGAACAAGAACTATCGAAACCGGGCATGTCCTGCTGGCTCTTTGCCGCACAGAAGGGACAACGGCCCGGCAACTGCTGATGCTCAGCCAGGTGGATGCAGGGGAGCTGTTCCACTGCGCTGTGGAAAATATGTTGCTGGGCAGCATACAGCCAAGGCAAAAAAGGGAGGGAAATACCACGAAACTTTTGGAACAATTCAGCGAGGACCTGGTGACCAAGGCGTCTGCCATGGAGCCGGTGATCGGAAGAGACCGTCAGATCGATACGGTCATCGGCATCCTCTGCCGGAAAAACAAAAACAATCCGGCCCTCATTGGTGAACCCGGCGTGGGCAAGACCGCCATCGCCGAGGGCCTGGCCCAGCGGATCGCTTTGGGAAATGTGCCGCCCCAACTGCGGGAAAAGCGTCTGGTGAGCTTGCATATGGCCAGCCTGGTGGCGGGCACCAAATACCGGGGCGAATTTGAAGAACGGCTGCGGGATGTACTCTCGGAGATCCAGCGCAGCGGCGATGTGATCCTGTTTGTGGACGAAATGCATACCATCGTGGGCGCTGGTGCTGCAGAGGGTGCCATCGACGCTTCCAATATTCTGAAACCCGCCTTGGGTCGGGGCCAGCTGCAAATGCTGGGGGCCACCACCTTGACAGAGTACCGCAAATATATCGAAAAGGACCCGGCCCTGGAGCGGCGGTTCCGGCCTGTCTTGGTGGAAGAGCCCGACCCGGACACCGCCATGCAGATCCTCCGGGCGTTGAAACCGGGGCTGGAGCTGCACCATCACATCCACATCGGTGAAGATGCGCTCCGGGCGGCAGTACAGCTGTCCCGTCGGTATTTGCCGGATCTGTACCTGCCGGATAAGGCCATCGATCTGCTGGACGAGGGAGCGGCTCATGCCCGTATGGAGGAAATACACCGCAGCCTTTGTACCGATCGCCGGGAACTGGAGCAGGCCCTCCACGAAGCGGTCCGGGAGAAACGGTTTGAAACGGCGGCCCAGCTGCGGGATCAAATGCAAACCGCTGTACAGCCGGCTAAAAACGCTGCACGCACGGTGACAGCGCAGGATATCGCCTGGGCCTTGGCAGAACGTACAGGTATCCCTGTGGGCCGGCTGACCGAGGACCAGCGCCAGCGGCTGCTGGAACTGCAGAGACGGCTGTCAAGTCGTGTCCTGGGCCAGGATACCGCCATTCGGGCGGTGGTGGAGGCGGTTCACCGGGGCTTTTCTGGCATCCGGGATGAAAACCGGCCCGTCAGCTGCCTTCTGTTTGCCGGGCCCACCGGCGTGGGTAAGACGGAACTGTGCCGGGCATTGGCAGAGGAAATGTACGACAGCAGGGAAGCCATGATTCGCCTGGACATGACAGAATTCATGGAAAAACAATCGGTTTCCCGGCTAATCGGCGCACCGCCCGGCTATGTGGGCTATGAAGAGGGGGGCAAGCTGACGGAGGCTGTCCGCAGAAGACCTTATTGCCTGGTGCTTTTCGATGAGCTGGAAAAAGCCCACCGGGATGTCAGTGGCATCCTGCTGCAGATCATGGAGGAAGGGGAACTGACGGATGCCTCCGGCCGGCGCGTGAGCTTCAAAAATGCCATCATCGTCATGACCTCCAACCTGGGCGGTGATGTCAAGGGCGACGGCCTGGGCTTTCGGCCGGCAGGCAGGGCAGGGGAAACGGAAGCGGCTCTGAAACAGGCCTTTTCTCCGGAATTTTTGGGTCGCCTGGATCGGGTGGTCCACTTCCAAAAGCTGTCCCCGGCAGCAGAGACCGCCATTGCCGAAAAGTACCTTTTGCAGCTTTCCGGGCGGGTAAAATCCCTGGGAACAGAGCTGCGCCTGCCGCCGGGTTTGGCGGCTCATTTTGCCGGCCAATGCCGCAGCCAGGGTGGTGCCCGACAGCTACGCAGCTTGATCCAGCGGCAACTGGAAGCACCTCTGTCTACGTTGCTGCTGGAGAGGAGCGGCAAGCCTGTAATCGTCGATGTTTGTCTAAAAGACGAACAAATATTCATAAATGGCTAAACAATAAACAAACACCTGTTCGAAAATTGGGTTTTACCCATTTTTTGCACATTTTTTCGAATTTTTTGCAAAAAAAGGTTGCTTTTTTAAGAAAGTGTTGTTATACTGTGATTACGTGGAGCAAAATGGCAGTAAAGTGGAGTAAAATGGAGGAGGTGAGACGTTATGATCGGTAAATTCCCGGCGAAAATGGACGACAAGGGTCGTCTGTTCGTGCCCGCAAAGCTGCGAGAGGAGCTGGGCGGCAAGTTTTTTGTCACCTACGGTTTCAACGGCGGTCATAAATGTCTTACCGCTTACACCGAGGCAGATTGGCAGGCTATGACCGAAAATTTCAATCGGCTCTCCATTACCCAGCGCTCCGGCGCCGCCAGTTTGATCTTCATCAACGCGGCAGAGTGCACCCCCGACAAGCAGTTCCGTTTCGGCCTGACCCAGAACCTGCTGGGCTATGCCGGTATCGAGCGGGATGTGTTGATCGTTGGCCGTGCAGGCCAGGCTGAGATCTGGGACGCCGCTGAGTACGAAGCCTTCGAAAACGAGAACCTCAGCCCCGAAAAGCTGTTGGCATCTTTGGAGGCGATTGGTCTATGAGTGAATTTCATCATGTTTCCGTCCTCCTCTGGGAGTGTGTTGACGGACTGAATATCAAGCCTGACGGCATTTATGTGGATGGCACCCTGGGCGGTGCCGGCCACTCCAGTCAGATCGTGCAGCGCCTGACCACCGGACGGCTCATCGGCATCGACCGTGACCAGGTGGCCCTGACGGCAGCCGGTCAGCGACTGGAGCCCTACAAGGACCGTGTGACTCTGGTCCATTCCAATTTCTGCGAAATCAAGCAGGTTTTGGCCGATCTGCAGATCCCCGGTGTGGACGGCATCCTGCTGGACCTGGGCGTGTCTTCGCCCCAGCTGGACGACGGAGAACGTGGTTTCTCCTACATGGCTGACGCCCCCTTGGATATGCGCATGAACCGCAGCGATGCACTGACGGCCTGGCATGTGGTCAATCAGTGGTCCTATGAAGAACTGCGCCGGATCCTCTTCGACTACGGTGAAGAGCGTTATGCCCCCAAGATCGCTTCTGCTATCTGCGCCAGAAGGGAAGCAAAGCCCATCGAAACCACCCTGGAGCTTGTGGACATCATCCGCTCGGCTATGCCGGCAGCAGCGCTCCGCGAAAAGCAGCATCCTGCCAAGCGCAGCTTCCAGGCCATCCGTATCGCCGTCAATGACGAGCTGGGCTCCGTGGAAAAGGTAATGCGGGATGCCATCGACTGCCTCAATCCCGGTGGAAGACTTGCCATCATTACCTTCCATTCTCTGGAAGACCGGATCGTCAAGGTGGGGATGCAGAATGCGGCCAAGGGTTGTACCTGTCCGCCCAATTTCCCGGTCTGCGTCTGCGGCAAGAAGCCCCGGGTGGAACTGATTACCCGCAAGCCCATCGTTTCCGGCGAGGAAGAACTGGAAATGAATCCCAGAGCACGCAGCGCCAAGCTCCGTGTCTGTGAAAAACTGTAACATTACGAAAGAAAAGGAGTGAGCACCATGGCATTGCAGCCGGATATCCAGTATGTCCCCTTTTGCTATGTGGACGGTTCTGCCGCCCGTAAGGTAGAGCACAAGCCTGTCAAAAAGGCTACCGTGACACCTGCCCCTCAGCGTCGCCGTGCAAAGCGCAAGGTCGTTGCCATTGATCCCGTCGCCATTGGCGGAATCGTGATTGCCATGGTGATGCTCGTTATGATGCTCTTTGGTTTTGCCCGGTACACCGTGCTCCAGGAGCAGAATCGTCTGATGCAGGACCATCTGACCGCCCTGCAGCTGGAGAACACCAAACTGCAGCAGGACTATGAGAGCAATATCGACCTGGACTATATCCAGGATATGGCCGATTCCATGGGAATGGTGCCGGCCCAGGACGCCCAGCAGATTCAGATATCCGTCCAGCTTCCCCAGGAAGATGTTGCGGAAATGACACTCTGGCAGTCCATTGCCACTTTTTTAGCAGGCCTGTTTGCATAATGGTTGTCCCGGCCCATAAGATGAAGATAGCAGCTGCAAACTGGGCAGTAAGGGCAACCCCTTGCTGCCCAGTTTTAAACGCTGTAGCATCTTTGGAAAGGCCGGTGACCTATGGCAAAAAGTGCCAAACGGACAGTACGCTACGAAAGAGTGCGCTATGACAGCGGACAGTACCATCGCATTTTGGCCCTGACGGCGATTTTTGGAATGCTGGCATTTGTGCCGGTGGCGCTGCGGCTGTACGGCCTTATGGTCACCGATTATGACTATTATGCCCGGCTGGCCCTGCGCAATCAGACCCGAACCACCGCCGTCACCGCCCGCCGGGGCAATATCTACGACCGGAATATGAATATCCTGGCCTGCAGCGTCAGCACGGAGAATGTCTACCTTGATCCCCATGAACTGCACCAGGCTGGGGAAGACCTGGAAGTCATCGCCGACCGGTTGGGCCATATCCTGCAGCAGGATCCCCAAGGGATCCTGGCAAAGGCGAAAAACACCAAACTACGCTACCAGCAGATTGCTGCCAATATCGACGAAACCACGGCGGCACTGATCCGCAGCTATATCAATGAAGAGAAGATTGCCGGTATCCACCTGGAACCCAGCAGCAAGCGCTATTATCCTTTCCATAGCCTTGCCAGCCAGGTCATCGGCTTTACCAATGCCTCCAATGCCGGATCCGAAGGCATCGAGGCGACCTATAATGCCTATCTTTCCGGTGTTCCCGGCAAGGTGATCACCACCAAGGGCAACAACGAAATGGATATGCCCTTTTCCTATGAAAACTACATTTCCTCCATACCCGGCTGCGATGTGATCCTGACCCTGGATACCACGGTGCAGGCCTGCCTGGAAAAGCGGATGGAGGAGGCCATCGCCAAATACGAGGTGCAAAACGGCGCATTCGGCCTGGTGATGGATGTAAAAACCGGGGAAATTTTGGCCATGGCCACTCTGGGCGGGTATGATCCCAACAATTACCTGGAAATCTATGACCCGTCTGCTGCGGAAGCGGTGGAGAGTCTGCGGCAGGAGTATCTGAATCTGCCGGAGGGCAGCGAAGACTATGACCGTGCCTTCTCGGCCTATCAATCGGCTCTGCAAACCGCCCGGCTCAAGCAGTGGCGCAACCGTGTGCTGAGTGACGGCTACGAGCCCGGCTCCACCTTCAAGGTGCTGACCATGGCAGCTGCCCTGGACAGCGGTGCCATTACTCTTAAAAACACCTTCTACTGCAAGGGTGCGGAGCAGATCCCTGGCAGATCCCAGCTGCTGCATTGTTGGCGCTCTGCAGGTCACGGCTCTGAAACCACCGCCCAGGCCTTGCAGAATTCCTGTAACATCGCCTTTGCCCATATTGCGCTGAAAATAGGCGGCGAGACCTTCTACCGCTACATTGAAAATTTCGGCGTGCTGGAAAAAACCGGCATCGACCTGGCGGGGGAAAGCAAGGGCGTTTTCTTTTCCAGGGAGCTTGTGACCAACACGGACAAATGGGGCACCGCCTCCCTGACCTCCGGCTCTTTTGGTCAGACTTTCAAGCTGACACCATTGCAGCTGGTGCGGGCTATCAGCGCCGTGGTCAACGGCGGATACCTCCTGGAGCCTTATATCGTTTCCGAGGTCATCGATGCCGAGGGCAATACCGTGTTGCGGCAGGAGCCCACTGTGGTGCGCCAGGTGATCTCTCAGGAAACC
The DNA here is from genome assembly GCA_045638785.1 of Faecousia sp. Lineage (GTDB taxonomy): Bacteria > Bacillota > Clostridia > Oscillospirales > Oscillospiraceae > Faecousia. The sequence goes on along the minus strand of JAZUBW010000035.1, from coordinate 24,367 downwards.
TCCAAGATCATGTGTGGCCTCCTGGAGTCCGTGGTGACGGAAGGAACTGCCAAAAATGCCGCTGTTGCCGGCTTTTCCATCGGGGGAAAGACCGGAACCAGCGAGAAAATTGACATTTTGGACGAAAACGGCAAGCCGACCCTGGATAAAATCGTATCCTTTGTGGGGATTGCGCCGATGGACGATCCGCAGTATATTGTATTGGTGGCCCTGGACACGCCGTCCCGGTCTACCGGCATCTATATTTCCGGTGGTGTCATGGCAGCGCCAACCGTTGGCGCGGTGCTGTCGGACATTTTGCCCTACCTGGGCGTTGCGCAGAATTACACAGCGTCGGATCCTGCCGGTCAGCGCATTGTGATGCCAAACTTGGAAGGTCTCAGCGCCAAGGAAGCAGAAAAACAGCTGAAGACCCTGGGCCTTACGGCGCAGTTTGTCGGTGACGGCGAAACCATCAGCGGCCAGATTCCGGCCGCCGGGCAGATGGTCCCGGGTGGCAGCCAGGTGCTGCTGTACCTGGGCCCAAAACCGGAAACACCCATGGCGCAGGTGCCGGATTTTATCGGCATGACCCGCCAGGAAGCCAGCGATGCTGCCGGCCGGTTGGGCCTGTATATCCTGGTTACCGGCAACCAAAGTGTGGACAAAAGTGTTACCGTCACCGGCCAGTCCGTGGCCGCTGGCACCTCTGTTGCTGTCGGCACAACGATTACATTGGAATTTACAGACACGAAGATTCGTGATTAAAGGAGAGAAGTATATGAAACTGAAGGAACTTTTGCAGGGATTAGAGCCGTTGCAGATCGCCGCCGACCTGGAAATGGAGATCGGCTATGTGACCAGTGACTCCCGTAAGGTGCAGCCCGGCAGTCTCTTTGTTGCCGTGGCCGGCTTTGCCGCCGACGGCAACCGTTTCATCCCTATGGCCATGGAAAAGGGCGCTGCCGTTGTGGTCACCGCCAAGAAGCCTGAGGCAGATATCCCCTATGTCCTGGTGGAATCAGACCGCTTTGCCCTGGCTACCATCGGCACCAATTACTACGGCCATCCTGCGACCAGCATGACCATGATCGGTGTCACCGGCACCAACGGCAAGACTTCCACCACCTGGCTGCTCAAGCAGGTGCTGCAGAAGACCAAGAATGCCAAGGTTGGCCTCATCGGTACCATGGAAAACCACATTGGCGACGAGATCATCGCCACCGACCGCACCACTCCCGAAAGCATCCAGCTGCAGGAACTCTTTGCCCGTATGCGGGATGCCGGCTGCAAGTATGCAGTGATGGAAGTGTCCTCTCATGCCATCAGCCTGGACCGGGTGGCGGGCATCCACTTTGATGTGGCGGCCTTTACCAACCTGACCGAGGACCACCTGGATTACCATAAGACCATGGAAGCCTACTGTGATACCAAGGCCATCCTCTTCGGTCGCTGCGACCGGGCGGTGGCCAATGCCGACGATGAGTGGGTGGAGCGGATCCTGCGGGATTGCCGTGGCCCCGTGCTGACCACTTCTGTCAGCGGCAAGGGCGATCTGTGCGCCGAAAATGTGGAAATGAAGGCCAACGGCATCCGCTTTACTGCCGTCTACGGCCAGCAGCGGGTGGAGATCTCCGTCCCCATTCCCGGCAAGTTTACCGTGTATAATGTGCTCAGCGTCCTGGCCATCGCCCTGCAGCTGGGTGTTTCCCTGGAAGAGTCTGCTGCTGTTTTGAAGCATGTGGCCGGCGTCAAGGGCAGGGTGGAGGTGGTGCCCACCCCCGGCAAGCCCTACACCATTCTCATCGACTACGCCCATACCCCCGACGGCCTGGAAAATGTCCTGGCTTCTGTCCGTGGCTTCTGTAAGGGCCGGCTGATCGCCGTCTTTGGCTGCGGCGGTGACCGGGATCCCATCAAGCGTCCCATCATGGGTGCCATCGGTGTCCGGATCGCAGATATTGCCGTCATCACCTCCGATAATCCCCGTACCGAAACCCCCGGTGCCATCATTGCCGATATCGTCAAGGGCCTGGAAAACGCAAGTAACTATAAAATTGTGGAAAATCGACAGGAAGCGATCCATTATGCCATGGACATTGCCGAAAAAGATGATATAATAGTCCTTGCAGGCAAGGGTCACGAAACTTACCAGGAGATCCATGGTGTCAAGTACCACATGGACGAGCGGGAGATTGTGGCAGAGTACCTGCAGAAATGAGGAAATACTATGGGTAAGATCACACTGCGCCAGGCCGCCCAGTGGTGCGGCGGCTATGTGGCCCCTGAATTTGAAAATGTCACCTTCTACGGTGCCAATATGGACAGCCGGAAACTTTTGCCCAGCCAGCTGTTCATCGCCCTGGAGGGCGCCCGGGACGGCCATGACTTCATCGATATGGCCTTTGAAAAGGGCGCTGCTGCCGTGCTGTGCAAGCGCTGCAGTCCCCACCGTCCCGCAATCGTGGTGGATGATCCCCGGATCGCTTTGGGCAGGATCGCAGCCGGCGAACTGGACCGCATCGGCATGAAAAAGGTGGGCGTCACCGGCTCTGTGGGCAAAAGCACTACTAAGGAAATGATCGCCTGCGTGCTGGAAGGGGATTACCGGGTCAGCAAGACCCCTGCCAACTTCAATAATGACCTGGGCATGCCCATGGCCATTCTCTCCATGCCGGAGCAGACTCAGGTGGCGGTGCTGGAAATGGGAATGAGCCATTTTGGCGAGATCGCCTACCTGTCCAGGATCGCCCGTCCCGATGCGGCGGTCATCATCAATGTGGGCGTGATGCATATGGAAAACCTGGGTTCCCGTCAGGGAATCCTGCAGGCCAAACTGGAGATCCTGGAAGGCATGGGCAGCGACGGCCGCCTGTTCCTGAATGGTGATAACGATATGCTCCGTAGCTGGACACCCGACAGGGAAGTGGGTTGGTTCGGTGAATCCGAAGGATGCCAGGTTCGTGCTGTGGATGTGGAGCTGGGCGCTGACTTCGTTCGCTACAACGTCCGTTGGGGCGGCGAGGACTTCGCCATTCGGCTGCCCCTGGAGGGCGCTCACTATGTGGCCGACAGCCTGGCTGCCGTCAGCGTGGGTCTGCACATGGGTGTCAGCCCTGTACATATCGCCGAACGTCTGGCCAATTTCCGTACCATGGAAGGCCGCCAGGAGATCTATGAAGCCAAGGGCTTCACCATCATCCAGGATTGCTACAATGCCGGCCCCGAGTCCATGGAAGCGGCGCTGAATGTCCTGGCAAGACGCAGCGGAAAGCGTATCGCTGTGCTGGGTGATATGCTGGAACTGGGCGAATGCGCCCCGGATGCCCACCGCACCGTCGGTGCCATTGCTGCAAAAAATGCGGACCTAATCTTGGCCTATGGCCCCCTGGCCCACTATGTCCGGGAAGGTGCTGGCGGCAACTGTCAGATTTTTGATGATCGTACCGTCATGGCAGAGGCGCTGCGCACGCAGGCCAATCCCGGCGATACGCTGCTGTTTAAGGGCAGCCACGGTATGCATATGGAACTGGTGCTGGACCAGTTTTTGAAATAAGAAAGAGAAGCGGAGGATAAACCGATGTTAACAAGAGTGATCGTTACCGCCCTGGTTTCCTGCGGCCTGACTGCAGGTCTGGGCTATCTGCTGCTGCCGATTCTTCGGGCGCTGAAGGCTGGCCAGTCCATTCTGCAGGATGGTCCCATTTGGCACAATTATAAGTCCGGCACCCCCATGATGGGCGGCCTGATGTTCATTATGTCCCTGGTCCTGTGCCTGCTGTTCAGCATTCCGGCCATGGAGGACTATTCTGTGTTCTATGTGCTGGTGCTGGGTCTGTGCTTTGGTGCGGTAGGCTTTACTGATGACCTGTTCAAGCTAAAGCATAAGCAGAACCTAGGTCTGACTTCTATGCAGAAGGCGCTGCTGCAGATGGCGGTTTCTGCCCTGTACCTGTACCTTTTGTACCGCCAGGGCACTCTGCAGACGGTTTTGTACATTCCCTTCTTCAATGTGCAGTTTACCATCCATCCCATGTTCTACATTTTCTTTGCCATGTTTGTGATGGTGGGTTGTGTCAATGCCGTCAATATCACCGACGGTGTGGACGGCCTCTGCGCCAGCGTAACCGTTCCCGTGATGGTGTTCTTCACCGTTGCCTGCATTGTCCTGGAAAAGTTCGAGCTGGCGCTGCTGCCTGCCTGCCTGGTGGGTGGCCTCATTGCTTACCTCTTCTATAACTGGCATCCTGCCAAGGTCTTTATGGGTGATACCGGCAGCCTGTTCCTGGGCGGCATGGTGGTCGGCATGGCCTTTGCGCTGAATATGCCTCTGATTCTGATCCTGGTTGGTTTTATCTACATGATGGAGACCCTGTCTGTCATCATCCAGGTACTCTACTTTAAGGCCACCCACGGCAAGCGATTCTTCAAAATGGCCCCCATCCACCATCATTTTGAGATGAGTGGCTGGAAGGAAGTGAAGATCGTGATCATCTTTGCCCTGGTGACGGTAGTGATGTGCGGCCTTGCTTGGCTGGGCATCGATTGGACCGTGTTTCCCAAATAAGGAAAGGAGCGACCCATGGCTGTGCAGAAATCGCTGCACACCAATGAGGACCGGCGCAGTTCTGCGCTGCCAACTGTAGACATTCCTTTCTTGCTGCTTGTTTTGCTGCTGCTGGTCGTGGGGCTAACCATGCTCTACTCCGCCAGCGCAGCTCAAAGCGAATATGATACCGGTTATACCAGTGCCACAAAATACCTGCAAAAGCAGGCTGTTTGTGCGTTGCTGGGCCTGGGTTGTATGTATGTATTCAGCCGCCTGCCGGCAGGGCTTTGGCATGACCTTGCCTGGCCGGTCTACGGTTTGAGCATTATGCTGTTGCTGCTGGTGCTGGTGATCGGCGAATCCGTCAACGGGGCCCGCCGGTGGATCAGTATCGCCGGCATCCAGTTCCAACCCTCCGAGATTGCAAAATTTTCCATGATCCTGCTCTTGGCAAGGCTGACCAAACATTTTGGTACCGATGCAAAGAAATTTCGCTACGGTGTTTTGGGCTTTGGTTGTGCTATGCTGGGCCTGCTGATTCCGCTGGCGTTGGAAAAACACCTGTCGGCCATTATGCTCACAGGCCTGGTTGGCGTGGTGATGATGTTTGTGGCCGGCACGAGCCCCAAATGGCTGGCCGCAGGCGCTGCTGCCGCATCGGTGTTCGTGGTCATTTATATCAGTCTGATGGGCTATGCCGGCGACCGGGTCACGGCCTGGCTCCATCCGGAGCAGGACCCCGGGGACACCGGCTATCAGATCCTGCAGTCGCTGTACGCCATTGGCTCCGGCGGCTTGTTTGGCCTGGGATTTGGAAAATCCCGGCAGAAATATCTGTATCTTCCGTTTCAGTATAACGATTATATCTTCGCCATCATCTGCGAAGAATTGGGCCTGGTGGGTGCGATCGCCATCATCGCCCTCTTTGCTGCTGCCATTTTTCGCGGCTATCAGATCGCCCTGCAGGCCAGTGACAGGTTTTCTACCGTGCTGGCATCGGGCCTTGTGACCCTCATTGCGGTGCAGACGGTGCTGAATTTGTGCGTGGTCACAAATCTTCTGCCTTCCACCGGCATTGCCTTGCCCTTTTTCTCCTACGGCGGTACAGCCCTGGCGGTCAACCTGGGGGAAATGGGGATCCTGCTCAGCATCTCCCGGCAGAGAAAACTACCAAAGCAACAGGAGGTACTCCAATGAATGTGATCTTTACCTGCGGCGGCACCGGCGGCCATATCAACCCGGCCATCGCAGTTGCCAATACATTGAAAGAACGGCATCCCGACTGCAAGATCCTTTTTGTGGGATCGGAGGGTGGCATCGAAGAAAAGCTGGTGCCCAGAGCCGGTTATGACCTCAAGTGCATCCGCTGCTCCGGTCTGTCCCGGCGGCTGAACTGGAAGGGTATCGTTTGGAATGCCAAGGCCGTGGGCCAGATCCTGACGGCCGTAAGCCAGTGCAAGAAGATCATCCGGGAATTTGCCCCCGATGTGATTGTCGGCACCGGCGGCTATGCCAGTTTCCCCACCATTTACGCCGGCAGCGCCATGGGGATTCCGACCTGCGTCCATGAGTCAAATGCTGTTCCGGGCCTGACCACCAAAATGGCCTCCAGCCGGGTCGACAAGACCCTGGTGGGCTTTGCCGAAAGCGCTCAGTACTACCGCCATCCCGAAAAGGTGGAGGTTGTGGGTATGCCCATCAACAAGGATTTTGTGCTGAACCAAAAGCAGGAAGCCCGGAAAGCGCTGAACCTGGATGACCGCCCCCTGGTGGTTTCCATGTTCGGCAGCCTGGGCGCCCGGGATATGAACTATGCTGTGGCGGATATGATGAAGTTGGAGCAGGAAGCAGGTTTTCCTTTCCGGCACATCCATTCTGCCGGTACCTCCGGCTACAAGTGGATGCCCCAGCATCTGCAGAAGCTGGGCGTGGAGCTGCAGGAAGGCTCCGGCGTGGATGTGCGCGAGTACATCTATAATATGCCGCTGGTCATGGCCGCTGCCGATGTGATCATCAGCCGTGCCGGCGCATCCAGCTGCAACGAGATCGGCGCATCGGGAACGCCCTGCATTCTGATCCCGTCGCCCAATGTGACCAATGACCATCAGACGAAAAATGCCCAGGTGTTGGCCCAGCGTGGCGGCGCCATCCTGCTGAAGGAGCAGGAGAATATGGGCCGCAAGATCTATGACACCGTCACCGAACTGCTGGCTGATCCCCAGCGTATGAGCCAAATGTCCGCAACATTGCGGGAATCGGTGGTGCTGGATTCTGCCGAGCGTATTTGCGACCTGATCGAAACCCTTGCCGGTAAGCACTGAGGAGGAAGCTTATGTCTGAGAACGAAAGAAAGCGGGTGCCCGGTGCCCGGCGACCCAAGCCCAAGACCTCCGGCCGCAATAATGCGCCGGAAGTGGTCTATACCCCGGCCAAGACCTTTAACCGCAAGAAACTGTTGCTGCATGTTCTGACCATTGCGGCAGTGGCCTTTGCTGTGTTTTTGGGTCTGTCCATTTTCTTCAGGGTCGATACCATCGCTGTGACCGGCTGCAATAAATATAACGAATGGACGGTGCGGGAAGCATCTGGCATCGATGAAGGAGACAGTCTGCTGTTTTTCGGGGAGGCTTCTGCTGCCAGTAAGGTCATCGATGCGCTTCCTTATGTGAAGTCCGTCCGCTTTGATATCCAGCTGCCCGGCAGAGTGACCATCATCGTGGAGGAAGCCCCGGTGGCCTATTCTGTGCAGGACGGTTCCGGACTTTGGTGGCTGATCACGGCCGAGGGTCGTGTGGCTGAACAGGTAGACAGTGCTGTCGCTGCCGACCATACCGTCATCAAGGGTCTGCGCTTGCACAATCCTTTAGCCGGCCAGTACGCCGTTGCGATGGAACAGGAGCCGGAGGGCTCTTCCGTCAAAAGCCAGGATCGCCTGGTGGCCCTGCTGCTGATTCTGCAGAACCTGGAAAAGAATGAACTTCTGGGTGTCGTTTCCAGCGTGGATGTGTCCAATCTGCAGGCGCTGGAGCTGTGGTACGGCGACCGTTTCCAGGTAAAGCTGGGCAATACGGAAAAAATGGATTATAAGCTGGCGGCCCTTAAGACTACCGTTGGCGAATTGGGTGAGCATCAGACCGGAATCTTGGATGTTACCTTTACAACCTTCCCGGATTCCGTTGGATATATCCCTTATTCGGAATAAAACCAAAAAAGTTTGGGAAAATTAATAATTATCTATTGACCAAATGAAATTTTCAGTTTAGAATAAACTGGTACAAATGAAATTATCACAGTAAAAGGGATATTTTGCTGTGAGACACATACAGGAGGAACGAACATGGCTGATTTTCAGGAACGCGTAGTAAAAATCAAGGTCATTGGTATCGGCGGCGCCGGTAACAATGTTGTCAATCGTATGATCGAGTCCGGTGTGGAGGGCGTGGATTTTGTCGTCGTCAACACCGATAAGCAGGACCTCAACAAGTCCAACTGCCCCAATAAGATCCAGATCGGTGAGAAGCTCACCGGCGGCATGGGTGCCGGCTCCAAGCCTGAGATCGGCCAGAAGTCCGCTGAGGAATCCAGAGCTGCCATCGCCAAGGTCATGGAGGGTGTGGACATGGTCTTCATCACCGCCGGTATGGGCGGCGGCACCGGCACCGGCGCAGCTCCCATTGTGGCTGACCTGGCCCATGAGGCCGGTATCCTCACCGTCGGCGTTGTCACCAAGCCCTTCAAATTCGAGGGTGCCAACCGTATGCGCCAGGCCGAGGCCGGTATTGCCGAGCTGCACGATAAGGTCGACTCCCTGATCGTTATTCCCAATGATCGCCTGAAGTACGTCACCGACCAGAAGATCACCTTCGCCAACGCATTCGGCATCGCTGACGATGTGCTGAAGATGGCCGTCACCTCCATTGCCGAGCTGGTTGGCTACTCTGACCGTGTCATCATCAACCTGGACTTTGCTGACGTTTCCGCCGTCATGAAGGACGCCGGCCGTGCCCACATGGGTGTCGGCGTTGCCACCGGCCGTGAGAAGGCTGAGCAGGCTGCTATGGCCGCTATTTCCAGCCCCCTGCTGGAGACTGCCATCACCGGCGCTACCGGTGTGCTGGTCAACGTCACCGGTTCTACCGAGCTGACCCTGGACGATGTGGAGACCGCTGCCGGCATCGTGCAGGAGAATGCCAACCCCGATGCCAACATTATCTTCGGTGCCACCTCTTCCGCTGATTTCGAGGACGAGATGCGTGTCACCGTCATCGCCACCGGCTTTGAGGAAAAGCCCGCTGCTGCCAAGCAGGAGGGTGCAGTGAAGGCCAACGTCAGCGCTGACGAAGAGATCTTCAACCTGTTCCGCCGCTAAGCGTCTATGAAATCATCCCGGGCAGGCATCTGCCCGGGATGTTTACTGCCTGTTTTGCAATACGAAATTGTTGTTTACGATTACAGAACGCACCCACTGTAGGGAAGGGTCAATGACCCTCCCCTACATTAAAAAAATGGTAGCATAAACAACAATTTATCTCACAAAGGACGGTGAATGCATGAACGCTTATCATGCCTTAGCTTCCAGTTACGATCGGCTGACCAACGATGTGGACTACGCCGCTATCGTTGCCTTTTACCACGAAATTTTGAAAAAAGAGGGCATCCACCCCAAATCTGTCGTGGACCTGGCCTGCGGTACCGGCTCTGTGGCCCTGCTGCTTGCCCGGGAATTTGAACGGGTCATCGGTGTGGATATGTCTGAGGAAATGCTGACTGTGGCCTTCCAACGGGCCATGGAGCAGGGGGTGCAGCCGCTGTTTGTTTGCCAAAAGCTGCAGGAACTTCGCCTGCCCAAAGCCGTGGACCTGGCGGTCTGCGCCTTGGACGGCCTGGACTATATCCTGGACCCCAATGACTGCAAAGAGGCCATCCGGCGGGCCTATAAGGCGCTGAACCCCGGCGGCATCTTCATCTTCGATGTGAATACCCCGGAAAAGCTGCGGGCTATGGACGGCCAGGTATTCCTGGACGAGGATGACGATGTTTATTGCGTGTGGCGTGGCGAATTTGATGAGGAAACCAATATCTGCTCCTACGGCATGGATCTGTTCCAGCGCCAGGGTGATGCCTGGCACCGCTCCTTTGAGGAGCACCGGGAATATGCCTATACCGAGGAGCAACTGACCGAATACTTAAAAGCTGCCGGATTTACCCACATCCGGGTCTATGCCGACGGCAAGCTGGAAGCCCCCAGGGAAGGGGAGCAGCGAATCTATTTCAGCGCAAGAAAGGGAAAATTGAAATGACTGACTATTTAGTGCGTGGCATGACCATGGATGGCTTTGTAAAATTTGTGGCCATCCGCTCCACCGATTTGGTGCGTCGTGCCGCTGAGATCCATCGTACCACCCCCAATGCCACCGCAGCCCTGGGCCGCTGCCTGACGGCGGCTTCTATGATGGGCAATATGCAGAAGGTGGAAAACGGCTCTATGACCCTGCAGATCCGGGGCGGCGGCCCCATCGGCACAATCACAGTGGTTTCTGATGCTGACGGCAATGTCCGTGGCACCGTCACGGAGCCCAATGTGCCCCTGGAAGAAAAGTTCCCCGGCAAGCTGGACGTGGGCGCTACCGTGGGTAACGACGGCACCATCACGGTCATGCGTGACCTGCAGATGAAGGATCCCTACATTGGCTCCACGCCCCTGGTCTCCGGCGAGATCGGCGACGATGTGACTGCCTATTTTGCCCATTCCGAGCAGACCCCTACCGCCTGTGCCCTGGGCGTGCTGGTGGACCGGGACCAGACTGTCAAGGTGGCCGGCGGCTACATCGTGCAGCTGCTGCCCGGCGCTCCTGATGAAGTCATCGATGCCGTGGAAAAGGGCATCCAGCAGGCCGGTGCCGTCACCAAAATGCTGGAAAACGGCCTGACCCCTGAGGAAATTCTGACGGAAGTCTGCGGTGATTTGGGTGTGCTGTTCTTTGAAAACGAGCCGGTTTGCTACAAGTGCTACTGTGATCGCCACCGTGTGGAAGCAGCGCTGATCAGCATCGGCAGGGAAGAACTGACCGAGATCATGAACGACGGAAAAGCCTTCCCGGTAGAGTGCCAGTTCTGCGACACGATCTATACCTTCACTCCCGAAGATATTGCCGAACTTCTAAAAAATGTGTGATTTTCCCCCGGTTTTCCTGGATTTCTACGGGAAAACCGGGCGACAAAATTCTTGCAAAAAAATCGAAAATAATGCTTGACAAATGGGCCCTTTCTGTGTATAATAATCCACGTCGCTGAGGTGCGGAGCACCAAAAGCGGTAACGGGAGCATAGCTCAGCTGGGAGAGCATCTGCCTTACAAGCAGGAGGTCACAGGTTCGAGCCCTGTTGTTCCCACCATTTATCTGGCCCTGTGGTGCAGTCGGTTAGCACGCCAGCCTGTCACGCTGGAGGTCGACGGTTCGAGTCCGTTCGGGGTCGCCATAATGAATTGTGGAGAGTTCCACTCTCCACAATATGCCTCTGTAGCTCAGTCGGTAGAGCAGTGGACTGAAAATCCACGTGTCGTTGGTTCGATTCCGACCGGAGGCACCATTATGCGGGTGTAGCTCATCCGGTAGAGCGCCACCTTGCCAAGGTGGAGGGAGCGAGTTCGGGCCTCGTCACCCGCTCCAAAGCAAGGAACGTTTCGACGTTCCTTGTTTCATATGGTACTGTAGCCAAGTGGTAAGGCCCCGGTCTGCAAAACCGTTATTCGCCAGTTCAAATCTGGCCGGTACCTTCAAAAACGCACACCTTTCGGTGTGCGTTTTCTTTTTGAAGAAGCTGTAGGGGCGATTCATGAATCGCCCGTATGCAAACCCGATCCACCTATGCCATCTGTTGACTTTGCTATCAGTTGAAAGTATAATTCAGTTATTGGATTGAATTTGACGAGGTGTAAATATGGAGAAACAGCATGAATACCTAATGGAATCATACTTTCATGAAAAGGAAGCTTCCAAAAGAAATGAAATATTAAAGCAGCTGCTGCTGGATATGCCCGTCAGCGCAAAAGACTTTTTCTTAAAAGTGTTCAAAAAAGAACGCTACTTGGATATGAAGTTGTGTGCAGTGAGAGGATATGCTGCTTATGCCACTGAGGAAGAAGTTTCGTCTTTGATGAACAAACTTCTGGAACTTCTTAAAAAACGGCCAGAGAAGACACCCTATAACTACACAGAGTATGAACCTATGCGCTCAGTTTTTCTGATGCCGTATTTGTTGGAGCACTATGACTATGCGTGCTTTCGTGTATTTGATATGCAATTAGAAAAACAGTATGAAGATATGCCTGAATGTTTCAAATCTATCTTTACTTTAGATGAATTGGGAAATGTTCGAACGATTCGTGAAAAAGAGGAAGTTGAAAAATCCTGGCGAGATTTTTGGAGACGATAAGTTCGCCAATTTTCAATTTGTCGAAAAGTTAACCGCAGCACCCATTTTGTTCCGGGTGCTGCGGTTACTTATTATGTTGGCGGGCGATTCGTGAATCGCCCCCTATGATTTTAATTCTGCTCGCGGAATGTAATGGTGCCGCTTTCTGCGTCCATATCTTCAATAATGGCCAGGCTCTCCAGCTGATAGCCCAGGTTCTGCAGCCGCTGGCCGCCCTCCTGGAAGCCCTTTTCCACGGCGATACCCAGACCCTCCACAGTGGCGTCGGCGGCCTCCACCAGGGAGATGAGGCCCTGCAAGGCGCAGCCGTTGGCCAGGAAATCATCAATGACCAACACATGATCGTCGGCATTTAAGTACTTCTTGGACACGATGACGCGGTTGGTGATTTTGTGGGTGAAGGATTCGATTTCAGCTACATACAGATCGCCGTCCAGGTTTACAGACTGAGTTTTCTTGGCTACAACCATGGGTACACCGAAGGCGCGGGCCACAGGGTAGGCGATGGCGATGCCGGAGGACTCGATGGTCAGAATCTTGGTGACCTTCTTGTCAACAAACCGACGGTGGAATTCCGTGCCGATCTGCTCCAGTAGCTCCAGGTCCAACTGATGGTTCAAAAAACTGTCTACCTTCAGCACGTCACCGCTTTTTACGATGCCATCTTTCAGGATCCGTTCTTCTAAAAAGTTCATAAATCTGCCTCCTCCAAAAACTTATGTATATTGTACCATAGCTTTGTGGATTTGTCAGTTCTTTTCTCGAAAAAACGGAAAAATTTTCACTTCTTGCAATCGCCCACGTTTTCTGCTAAAATAAGAAAAAACGACGGAGGTTTTAATTATGGATAAGCAGGCATTACGAAAGCAAATCCGGGAGCAGAAGCGGGCCATGACGGAGGCGCAGATCGTTTCCAAGAGTGAGGCTTTGGGCCGTCTTTTTGTGGCATCTGAAGCTTATAAAGCGGCCAGGACGATCTATGGCTATCTGCCCTATAACCAGGAAGTCCGCACCACCGCCATGCTCCAGCAGGCCCTGGATGACGGCAAGCGGGTGGCCGTGCCCAAGTGCTACGGCGACGAAATGCGCTTCATCTACCTGGACGATCTTTCCAAGGTGGAAAAGGGCTACTGCAACATCCCCGAACCCATCGAGGACGGCCCCATCGCCGACGACCCCACCGCCTTGGTGCTGATGCCGGGTCTGGCCTTTGATCCTCAGGGCCACCGTATGGGTTACGGCGGCGGTTTCTATGATAAGTTCCTGGCTGCTGAGCCGAATCATCCAACCCTGGCTCTGTGCTATGATTTCCAGATGCTGGAGCACCTGGAAACCGAGGCCCACGATATCCCCGTGGACACCGTCCTTTGGGCATAAGGAGCGGATTTATGCATATCCCTTCCGTAACAACAGACAAGCTGGAGCTGGTGACCTTTCAGCAAGCGCTGGAAGCTGCCAATACGCCTAGCCCCGATTATGACATTGAAAAATGGCTTTACGCCCCTAACTTCTATTCGGAGTATCGGTATATCCTTGGTACCCGGGGAAAGAATCCTCTGATCTGCATTGGCATCAATCCTTCTACCGCGGAACCGGACAATTTGGATAATACCCTCAAATCCGTGGAGCGGATTGCTCTGGGCAACGGCTTTGACAGCTTCATTATGTTCAATGTCTACGCTCAGCGGGCCACTTCTCCCGATGATATGGAAAAGGTGTGCAACCCGGCCTTGCACGCGGAAAACCTGGAGGCCTTCCGCTATGTGCTGTCCATTTCCGAGAAGCCCACGGTGTGGGCCGCCTGGGGTGCTATCATTGAAAAGCGGAAATATCTGCCGGATTGTGTCCGGGATCTGCTGCGGGCAGGGGAGGACTACGGCGCAAAATGGGTCTGCGCCGGTGCCATCACGAAAAAGGGCCATCCTCATCACCCCCTGTACTTACGCAAGGACGAAAAAATCAAGCCCTTTGATGTGGCTGCCTATTTGGAGAATTTGAAATGAAATTTGTCATCGCTTCGGATATCCACGGCTCCGCCTATTGGTGCGGTAAGCTGATGGAATTGATGGAAACCGAACAGCCCGATAAGCTCCTGCTGCTGGGAGATCTTTTGTACCACGGCCCTCGTAATGATTTGCCGAAGGACTATGCACCTAAGCAGGTGATCCCTATGCTGAGCCGGTATAAGGAAAAGATCATCGCCGTTCGAGGCAACTGCGAGGCAGAAGTGGATCAGATGGTGCTGCCCTTTTCCTGCCTGGCAGATTACGCCCTGGTAGTTGACGGCGGCGTGACTTTCTATCTGACCCACGGCCACCATGCAAATCCGGATAACCTGCCGCCTCTGGAGGAGGGAAGTGTATTCCTCTCCGGTCATACCCATGTGAAAATGGATGAAGTGAGAAACGGCATCCGCTGCGTCAATCCCGGTTCCGTGTCCATCCCAAAAGACGGCAGTCATAGCTGCATGGTCTGGGACAATGGAGCCCTGCGGACCGTGATTTGGGAGGAATGATATGCCTCAATGTGAATGCGATACCTGCTGGTATTATGACTATGATGAGGAATACCAGGAGTATTACTGCATGATGGACCTGGACGAAGACGAGGTCTACCGCTTCTTCGCCACACCCCATGCCCGCTGTCCCTACTACCGCCAGGGCGACGATTACACCTTGGCCCGGAAACAGTAAATTGCAGTTTATCGTGCTGAGGGGAATTCCGATTCTGTAGGGCGAGGTCATGACCTCACGCTACAAATTATCGACTTCACAGCTCGACAAGCTGAAGATTAAATTGTTTAATAAATAATAAAAAGACCGCTGCTTCTTGCAGCGGTCCTTCTATTTATAATATGTATTTCTTACAGGATCAGCATCAGCAGCCGATAGGCCCAGTTGGCGAACACGCCTGCGCAAAGGCCGCCGACAGTGTGGCACAGGATGGCGGTGCCGGTGAGCTTGCTGCACTTGAGGCTATCCATCATAGCGACGTGGGTGCTCAGGTAACCGCTCCAGCACATACACATAGCGGTAAATACAGCGATGTCGTGGGCATTTGCCAGACTATTGGTGATCAGTTCCTTAACGATGGTGATGGCAGCGCCGGCTGCACCCAGGGCAGTGATCGGAACGGAAATGGCTTCAGGGCTCTGGAAGCCGAACAGGGGCTGCAGGATGAAGCTGAGCTTCTCGCCAATCCAGGGCAGGACGGCGACACCTTCATAGGCAGCGCCGGTGTAGCCGTTTTCGCCGGCACCATTGGTCAGCATCATGATGATGGTACAGATGATCAGAACGCCGGGGATGATAGCCATGCCCATATCCACACCGCTCTTGCCACCGGACAGCAGGGCATCCAGGAAGCGGGCGCCATGGTTGCCTTCACGGACACGGCGGTACTTATGGACATCCAGGGCTTCGCCGCCGTCGTCCACTTCACACATTTCTTCTTTGCCATAAATCTTGGCAGTACGCCACAGCATCAGGCGGGTGGAAACGATACTGCCCACCACAGCGCCCAGGTTACCGATCAGCACAGCCAGGCCGAAGCTTTCGCCGGTGGGGGACTGCAGACCGGCCATGAAGGTGGTGATGATCAGACCCATGCCGAAGGCAGTGCCGATGTTGCACAGGCCGGGCAGCTGGTACTTCTTGAAGTAACGACGGAAGTTGTTGTCGCTTGCCAGGGTCAGGATGGCGGGGTTGTCGGACAGGTAAGTAGTGAACACACCCACAGCACTGGCACCGGGCAGACCGTAGATCTTTTCGATGACCTTGCTCAGCATCTTGTTCAGCAGGCTGATGACGCCGAACTCAGAAAACAGAGCAGAGATGGCACCGGCCAGTACGGCGATTGCCATGATGTAGAAGCAGGTGTTCAGCAGCAGATCGAATGCGGTGTTCATCATGGTGTTGAACATGTTCACGGTGCCCATTTTGCTGCACATTGCAACAAAGAAACCGAGGAACAGGGCAAGGAAAATGAAAACCTCTTTACTGACTGCCTTTTTGACGCCAACGGGAAGGATCGATTTTTTGTAAGATCTCATGTGGGCACCTTCTTTGTATATTTTTTGTGAGTACTCATCAAGTATATACGATATTTTACCTGCAGTCAAGAGAAATCTGCCAATATACTGTAGGAAAAATATAAAAAACCCTGGCGCACAGGCCGTAATTTTGTTCGTTATGGAAAAATTAGCGCCGCTTACAGGCAGATTGGCGGAAACGACAAGGGAAGAGGAAAGGCAATGTCTACAATAGAAAAACGTTTATTTGTTTGGAAAACACTGCGCTTTTCGATGTTTTCCATGCTTTTCCAGGGGATATTGTTCTGCGCAATCCCTCGATTTTAGGCAGAACTACTATTTTTCTCCTGCTCAAAAAGGGGAGAGGATAGAGAAATTTTGTTAAAATCATCCAAAAAGCCGGCGGTGTTTTCTAACAATGGACACTTGCTTTTGCTCCGCATACGTGTTAATATATAGAACATATATTGAACTTTGCGCAATCGCGTAGAGAAACAATATAGGTCCTGGGAATACTTGGGACAATTTTAATATGGAAGAGGTAAAAAACATGAGAAACAACACCATTCTCAAGAGAGTGCTTTCTGTGGTGCTGGTGCTGTGCATGATCGCCGCGTGGATCCCCCCCTACGCTGCCCATGCAAGTGGCCTTAGCTTTAAGCAGGTAAGCAACGACCGTGTCTCTGCCAACCTGATTGGTAAGGATGCGGCACAGCTCGTCGAAAATCAGCCGGAATACGCACCGACAGATGTTGTCCGTGTGTCTATTTTCCTGGAGACCGCTGGTGTGCTGGATGCAGGCTTTGCCGTGCAGGATCTGGCACTCAATGCCAGCGCAATGGCCTACCGGGACCAGCTGAAGATGGAACAGGATTCTATGGTCGCCAAGATCGAGAATGCTATTTCCGGCAAGCTGGATGTTGTTTGGAACTTGACCCTGGCTACTAACCTGATCTCTGCTTATGTGCAGTACGGTCAGATCGATGCCATCGAGCAGATCGAGGGCGTTCGTACCGTGGTCATCGAGACCGCCTACGAGCCCGATGTGGTGAGCGCTGCTCCCGCCGATCCCAACATGGCTACTTCCGGCTCCCAGACCGGCGCTCCTCTGAGCCACGCTGCCGGTTACACCGGCGCCGGCTCCCGTGTTGCTATCATCGACACGGGCCTGGATACCGAGCACCTGTCTTTTGACGCAGCCGCTTTCGAGTACTCCCTGGGCCTGCTGGCTGAGAAGGCCGGTAAGACCGTGGAAGAGTACATGGACGGTCTGAATCTGATGGATGCAGAGCAGATCGCTGCCGTTCTGAACGAATTGAACGTGGTTGGCAAGATGAGCGCTGTCACTGCTGAGGAACTGTACCTCAACAGCAAGGTTCCCTTCGCTTTCAACTACATTGATGCAAACCTGAACGTTGGCCACATGAAGGACAGCAGCGGTGAGCACGGCTCCCACGTTGCAGGTATCGCAACTGCCAACGCTTATGTTCCCACTGCCGACGGCAGCTTCGCCAAGGCAATCGATGAAGTCTTTGTGCAGGGCGTTGCTCCCGATGCACAGGTCATCGTTATGAAGGTCTTCGGCGCCAAGGGCGGTGCCTATCCCGCTGACTATATGGCAGCTATCGAAGACGCCATTCTGCTGAACGTTGATTCTATCAACCTGTCCCTGGGCAGCGGCAACCCCGGTATGTCCCGCAACTCCGAAGCTGAGTACCAGGCCATTCTGGAAAACCTGGAACAGTGCGGTGTCGTGGTGGCCATGTCCGCCGGTAACTCCGGTGGTTGGGCTGATTCCGCCGAGCACGGCGCAGCTCCCTACCTGTACCTGGATGATGTGAGTCTGCAGACCAACGGTTCTCCCGGCTCCTTCACCAATTCTCTGGCCGTCGCTTCCGTGGATAACGCCGGCTTCGTCACCACTTTCGTTCCCGTTGTGGTCGTTGGTGGTCAGGGTGTTTTCTACTATGATGATAACAACTACTCCGGTGGCGGCACCTATGGCAACGCTCCCTTTGCCACTCTGGCCGGCGAGCACGAGTTTGTGTTCGTCAACGGTGTTGGTAAGCCCGAAGAGTTTGCAGCCCTGGGCGAAGATGCCCTGGTCGGCAAGATCGCAATGTGCTACCGTGGCGAGACCTCCTTCTTCGAGAAGGCCAATGCCGCTGTTGCAGCAGGCGCCATCGGTGTCATCATCGTCAATAACGTTGATGAACTGTTCGGCATGAACCTGACCGGTTACGAGTACACTGCTCCCGCAGTTTCTATCTCCCTGTCCGCCGGTGAGATCTTCAAGGTCAATCCCATCGTTGCCGATGACGGCACTGTCATGGGTTGGACCGGCACTCTGGATATTCCCGATGAGGCATATCCTGCCATGTATCCCAATGAATACTATACCATGAGCAGCTTCTCCTCCTGGGGCGTTCCCGGCTCCCTGGAGCTGAAGCCCGAGATCACTGCACCCGGCGGCGAGATCCTGTCCGTCAACGGTGCCAACAAGGCTTATGGCAACAACCTGCACGATCAGTACGAAGTGATGAGCGGTACCTCCATGGCCTCTCCTCAGGTCGCTGGTATGGCTGCTGTGGTTGCACAGTTTATCCGTGAGAACAATCTGACCGAGGTTACCGGCCTGGATGCCCGTACCCTGGCACAGAGCCTGCTGATGTCTACCGCTGTTCCTATGTTCAACGGCCAGAACGAATACTACTACCCCGTTATGCAGCAGGGCGCCGGTCTGGCCAATGTGGGCGCTGCCGTCATGGCTGACTCCTACATCATGATGAATGAAGACGCTACCGAGTCCTTCGCTGACGGCAAGGTCAAGGTCGAGCTGGGCGACGATCCCAACCGCGTTGGTGTCTACACCTTCTCCTTCACCATCAACAACCTGACCGATGTTGAAAAGACCTTCGCACTGTACGCTGACTTCTTCACCCAGAGCGCATTTGCTTCCGGCGGCGTTCTGTTCATGGACACCTGGACCCGTCCTCTGAACCCCATGGTGACCTACACCGTTAACGGTGAGGCCATCGAAGGCGGCGCTGAGATGCTGGGTATGGACTTCAACAGTGACGGTTGTGTCAATGCCGCTGACGGCCAGCTGCTGCTGGACTTCGCTACCGGCGTTGTCACCCAGATCCCCAATGCTGCCAATGCAGACCTGGATAACAATGCAGTCGTCAACTCCTATGACGCCTACCTGTTCTTCAAGATGCTGGGCGAGTGCGGTGTTGTGGTTGCTGCCAACGGCTCTGCTACTGTTGAAGTTACCGTGGCCCTCAGCGACAATGATGCTGCATGGCTGGCCAACTACGAAAACGGTGCTTACCTGGAGGGCTTTGTCTATGCCGAGAGCATCGTGACCGAGGAAGGTCTGCAGGGCACCACCCACTCCATCCCCGTGCTGGGCTTCTACGGCAACTGGTCCGATCCCTCCATGTTCGACAAGGGTACTTACAATGAGTATTTTGCCGGCACCGAGACCCGCGCACCCTACCTGCACAACCAGACCTTTGCCAACGGCAATTACAACGGCGTTATGGTTCAGTACCCCAATGACTCCACCAACTACTGGTTCGGCGGCAACCCGGTGTTCCCCGATGCCGAGTACATGCCTGAGCGTGATGCCATTAGTGGCGTTAACGGTACTATGATTTCCAAGCTCGGCTTCACCAACATCCGTAACGCTGCCGACAGCTACTTCGTGGTTAAGACAGCTGAGGGCTTCCTGTTGGCCGAGAACACCGGCGAAGTTCCTTCTGCTTACTACTATGTCAATGGTCAGCAGTGGAGAAATACTTACTACACCCTGAACGCTGGCCTGACCATGGCCGGTATCCCCGATGATCTGCAGGTTGAAGTGGGCGTTATGCTGATTCCCGAGTACTACGTGGCAGCCGACGGCTCTATCAATCCCGAAGTGCTGGGCGATGGCGTCTACATGACCGTTCCCATGACTGTGGACAACACTGCTCCCGTTGTGGAAGATATTGTCCTGAGTCTGGTCAACAACCAGCTGATCATCACCGTTTCCGATAACCAGTACGTTGCCGGCATGGGCCTGCTGAACAAGAACGGTACCGCGCTGCTGGCTTCCACTGGCTCCCTGGCCGATGTCGATGCCGGTGCAACTGCTGAGTTCGTTCTGGATATGACCGGCATTTCCGGCGACAAGTTCCTGCTGCAGGTGATGGACTATGCTATGAACGCCACCACCTACGAAATTTCCATGAGCCTTGGTGAAAGCGAGCCCGCGCCTCTGCCTGATATGATCGCTTACTACGGCGCTGCCGGCTACTGGGCTGGCTTCGATAAGAACGTTACCAGCTCCACCCTGGCCGAGTATGCCCTCAGCAATAACAACTACTACGCTGCCGCTATCGTTGACAACTTCGTCCTTGCCTCTACCAGCGAAGGTATGCTGCATGTCATGCCTCTGGATGACATGAGCGAAGTGACCGTGGTTGCAGACCTGGGTGTTGTGATCACCGATATGGCTTACAACAAGGCTGACAACCAGATCTACGGTGTGGCCAACAGCGTGCTGTACACCATCGACCGTCTGACCGGTGCTCTGACCGAGGTCGGCACCATCGGCGTTGCCACCAAGACCCTGGCCTGTGATGTCAACGGTACCTTCTACTGCAGCGACAGTTCCATGCAGGTCTACTCCTTTACGCTGGATACCCTGGATGCGCCTGTGCTGCTGGTCAAGGCTTCTACCGCCTCCGGCACCTCCTCCTCTGTTCAGACGATGGAGATCGATCCCAATACCGGCCTGCTGTACTGGGCTTCCTGCCGTACGACCACTGGCCTTCTCAAGAGAAGCTACTATTACTTCTACGAGATCAATCCCGCCGACGGTTCTTGCAAGCAGGGCAACAACCTGAGTACACAGCTGACTGCTCTGATTATCCCCGACAAGGCTTCCGGCGACAACTGGGCTGCCCCCACCGATAAGGTCACCGGCATCCAGCTGAGCCACGCTGCCGTCGAGCTGATGCGTGGCGACACCACGACTCTGAGTGCCATCGTCCAGCCCTGGACCGCTACCGACCGCGGCGTCACCTGGACCTCCGCTGACGAGACCATCGCCACTGTCGATGAGAACGGTGTTGTCACCGCCGTCGGTGCCGGTTCCACCGTGATCACCGTTGCCTCCGTCCTGGATCCCAATGTCACTGCTACCTGTGTCATCACCGTTAAAGCTATGGCCATCACGGTTGAGGGCCTTCTGCAGGATGCAACCGGCAACTCCATGTTCTTCAACTGGAACCTGGAAACCAGTGATACCTGGACGCCCGGCGCAGCCATCAACTCCAGCCTGACCTCCGCAACTGTCGATACCATCAACAACAAGGTATACGTCATGAATACCGGTGGTACCAATATGATGGTGGTTGATCCCGTCACCGGCGCCATTGAGCAGACCGGCAGCAATGCCGCAGGCGTTCCTCTGTGGGATATGGTTTACAGCCCCTATTTCTCCACTGCTGAGGCACCTCGCGTTAACGCTATCTACTACTATTACTTCCTGCCCGCAAAGAACCCCATGGCACTGGATACTTCTGCCTTCGGTCTGCAGAGCTATCTGAGCCAGTATACCGGCGCTTCCTACCTGGTTGCCATCTGCTCTTTGGGCTATGAGGAGTATGAGGACAAGGGCGTTTTCTACGATACCGAGCACATCGTGATGCTGGATAACGCAGGCTACATGTGGGATTTCTGGATCTATGGAACCAACGGGGGCTACAGCGCCTTCATCTCCTTCGCGGAAACTGGTCTGGCCAACATGGGCCTGAAGTTCCCCGGTAACCAGAACGATATGTTCACCTCCATGTACTGTGTCGATTATGACAACTACTATGTTTCCGTCTACACCGGCGAAACCAACGAGCTGTATCACCTGTATTTCGATTACAACACCTTCACCTTCGAAGCCAAAAAGCTGGGCAACTTCGGCGACGATGTCTGGCCCGCCATCATCACCAACGTGACCAACAACGCTCCCGCTGAGGAAGGCAATGCAAGACGTCCCGAGAATGTGATTCACGTGAATTCCACCAAGATCTCCGCTGCAGAAATGGTTGCCTCTGTTGAACAGAGCGTAGCTCAGCCCATGAACAATGCTGCAGTGGGTCAGAACGAGAAGACTGTTACTGTTGAGCTGACCGCCAAGGATCTGGAAGGCGCCAATGTCGACACTACCAATGGCGTCGTCACCGTCACCTTCAACAGCGCTGCTCTGACGCTGACCGATGTGCTGGTCAATGGTGACTACATCTCCGTCAATGAGGCTGATGGCTCTGTCACTTTCGGCTATGTCAAGGTCGATGGCTTTGCAGCCGATGATGTGATCGCAACTCTGGTCTTCGATGTTCTCGATACCACCGCTGCCGATGTCACCGTTACCTACGAGGAAATCAATGATGCTGCCAACGGCTATACCGAGGCTATTGAAATTGAATTCCTGCATGAAAACACCGAGCTGAGAGATTACAAGGCTCCCACCTGTACCGAGGACGGCTACTCCGGCGATGTCTACTGCACTGATTGCGGCATCCTGGTTGAAGCTGGCACTGTGCTTCCCGCTACCGGCCATTCTCCCGTGGTTACCGGCGCTATTGAGCCCACTTGTACCGAGGACGGCTACTCCGGTGTTACCTACTGCTCCGTCTGTGGCGTGCTGCTGGAGACCGGCGCTGTGATCCCCGCTACCGGCCACAACCATGCTGTTACCGACTCCATGGAACCCACCTGCACTGAGGACGGCTACATCGTCTTCACCTGCGAGTGCGGCGATACTTACACTGAGGTCCTGCCTGCCTTCGGTCATAACACCGAAGTCACCGGTGCCAAGGAAGCTACCTGCACCGAGGACGGCTATACCGGCGATGTCTACTGTACCGTTTGTGGCGAGCTGGTGGAAGCTGGCGAAGTGATTCCCGCTACCGGCCATGCTCATGTCGTTACCGACTCCAAGGAACCCACCTGCACTGAGGACGGCTACATCGTCTTCACCTGCGAGTGCGGCGACACCTACACCATGGTCCTGACCGCCGCTGGCCACAACACTGAAGTTGTCGGCGCCAAGGAAGTTACCTGCACTGAGGACGGCTACACCGGCGATGTCTACTGTAGCGTTTGCGGCGAACTGCTGGAGGCTGGCGAAGTGATCCCTGCTACCGGTCATACTCCCGCAATCGTTGGTGACAAGGAAGCAACCTGCACCGAAGACGGCTACACCGGCGATGTCTACTGCGCTGGCTGTGGTGTGCTGCTGGAGGCTGGTGAAGTGATCCCCGCTTTCGGTCACACCTATGTTGTTACCGATGCCATGGAGCCCACCTGCACCGAGGACGGCTACATCGAGTACACCTGCCACTGCGGTGATACCTACAAGAGACTCCTGCCCGCTACCGGTCACAGCCATGTTGCTACCGATGCCCAGCAGGCTACCTGCACCGAGGACGGCTACATCACCTACACCTGCCACTGTGGCGACACCTACACCGTGATCCTGCCCGCTTACGGCCATAACCTGGTCGACGGCGAGTGCACCGAATGCGATTACTGGGAGTACATCCTGGGCGATGTCAACGGTGACGGCATTGTCGATACCACCGATGCCAAGCTCATCATGCAGTACGATCTGGGCCTGGTCAGTGAGGATGAGCTGGTCATGGAGGCTGCTGATGTCAACCGCGACGGTATGGTCAATACCACCGATGCCAAGCTCATCATGCAGTTTAACATTGGCCTCATCGATGCCTTCCCCAAGCCCTGATCTTTGCTAAAGATCATCGCGTAAACCAATAACGAAGCGCCCCGGATCTTCCGGGGCGCTTTTTGCATCGTCGATCTATTTGACAGGGGAGGAATGTCGCCCTCTCCAATGCAAAACAGACCTCTGAACCAATCGGCTCAGAGGTCTGTTTCTTTGGTAACTTACTTGCAGCTTTCCTCAACAGCAACAGCCACGGAAACGGTCATGCCGACCATGGGGTTGTTACCTGCGCCCAGGAAGCCCATCATTTCCACGTGGGCGGGGACGGAGGAAGAACCAGCAAACTGAGCGTCACCGTGCATACGGCCCATGGTGTCGGTCATACCGTAGGAAGCGGGACCTGCAGCCATGTTATCGGGATGCAGAGTACGGCCAGTACCACCGCCGGAAGCAACAGAGAAGTACTTACGGCCAGTCTCCATGCACTCCTTCTTGTAGGTGCCGGCAACAGGATGCTGGAAGCGAGTGGGGTTGGTGGAGTTACCGGTAATGGAAACGTCAACGCCCTCTTTGTGCATGATAGCAACACCTTCACGAACGTCGTCAGCGCCGTAGCACATAACTTTAGCTCTCTCACCATC
>JAZUBW010000034.1:0-1967 GCA_045638785.1 Faecousia sp. | reverse complement strand
ACCACTCCAGGTCAGTACCGGGCTGGCAGAAGAACTCGCACTCCATCTGCTCAAACTCACGGGTACGGAACGTGGAGTTGCCGGGGGTGATGTCATTACGGAATGCCTTACCTACCTGCCAGACACCGAAGGGCAGCTTCTTGCGGGTGGTGCGCTGAATGTTGTCAAAGTTGACAAAGCTACCCTGTGCGCTTTCAGGACGCAGATAAGCGATGGAGGAAGAGTCCTCGGTAACACCGATTTTGGTCTGGAACATCAGCTTGAAGTTACGAATGGAAGTAAAGTGATGCTTGCCGCAGTTGGGACAAACCACATCCTCATGCTCAGCGATGAAATCGTTCATCTCAGCGGGCTTCATGGCATCCACATTGACAGCCTTGCCGGACTCGGACTCTTCGATCAGCTTGTCCGCACGGTGACGGGCACCGCAGCCCTTGCAGTCTACCAGCGGATCGGAGAAAGAACCAACGTGGCCGGTGGTGACCCAAGTCTGGGGGTTCATGATGATAGCGGCATCCAGACCCACATTATAGTCGGATTCCTGCACGAACTTCTTCAGCCAGGCCTTCTTGACATTGTTCTTGAACTCCACACCCAGAGGGCCGTAGTCCCAAGAGTTAGCCAGACCGCCGTAGATTTCGGAGCCTGCGTAGACATAGCCTCTGTTCTTGCAGAGGGTCACGATCATATCCAGTGTTTTTTCGCTGTT
Source organism: Faecousia sp. (assembly GCA_045638785.1). GTDB lineage: Bacteria > Bacillota > Clostridia > Oscillospirales > Oscillospiraceae > Faecousia. The sequence goes on along the minus strand of JAZUBW010000034.1, from coordinate 1,258 downwards.
TTTCATGTTATATCCTCCCGTAAACGGAATATATTCTCATTGAATATTTATTATACAAAGAATTGCGCGGTAAATCAAGGGGTTTCAGGATTCCTCGGCGTATTCCGCTCCCAAATCTTGAGCCATCATGGCATGGATTCTTTGGGCAATGTCCACAGTGGTCACACCTTCCAGCTCCTCCGGCGGAATCACCGCCAGCAAATGCAGGTCGATATCCGTCGGCTTCAGCTTTTTTAAGTTACTCATAACCTTGAAAGTATTGGTGACGGTGCAGACCACGATGGGCACTTTTGCTTTCTGGGCGATCTTGAACACGCCGGGACGGAAGTTGTGGAGTTTATGATCCAGACTGGTGTAGCCTTCCGGAAACACGCCGATGGACACTTTGTCTTCTTTTAACAGGCGGATGCAGTTGAGGATCGTCTTCAGCGCTTCCCGGTCATTTTCCCGATTGATGGGCTGGCATAGAATCCGGTGCATCAAGGTTCCCACGATGAAACGGGAGGCGTTTTCCCGCTTGGAGATAAAAGCCAACTGGCTGCGGCGGAAATGGTGGATCAGCACGACGGGGTCAAAGTCATTGAGGTGGTTGCATACCATCATAAACCGTCCGTCTTTGGGTACATTTTCAAATCCCTTGGTATGGACGCGCATCATCAAAATCGTATGGGCCGCTTCTGCCAACACACCGATCATCCAGCGGAAGAACTTGGAATCCTCCTCCTGCGGTTTGTTTAAATCAATGGTCTTACCGAGGATCCAGACGGTGAGAAAAATCAAAACAGCCTGTGCCAGAAAGGCCGCCACAAAACCCACAGGCAGAATCCAAAGCCATCCTAAGCCGTCGAAGCTGCCGCTTCCAAAACACCAAAGGATGGAAACCACAATACTCAGCAACGATACGCCACCGATCAACATAGAAAATGCCTCCAAAGATTAGAATTCCGATTCATTATACTCCCTTTTTTCATGGGAAACAAGTATTTCCCGCCACTTTTTTTCGAAACCACTGGAAATCATTCGCGCAGATTGGTATAATACTAAGGAGTATCTGCTAAATGATCGTTTATCGCACTATCTATCGATGGCTCTTGTAGGGGCGCACAGCGTGCGCCCCTACGGAATCCTATCGATAATTGCCGCAAAATCGATACCGAGCGGGCACAGGGAAGTAACGATTACCACTGCACCGTGCAGGCATTGTCAGCGGGCACTGCCCGCATAAACGATCATTTTTGCGGTAAGGTGCTTTTTGATA
>JAZUBW010000033.1:0-5013 GCA_045638785.1 Faecousia sp. | reverse complement strand
CGTCCCCCGGAGCCTTACAAGGGCAAGGGTATCAAGTATGTCGATGAGGTCATCCGCCGTAAGGTTGGTAAGACCGGCGGCAAGAAATAATGGAGGTGTGCCGAAATGGTCAGCAAGGTTAATAAGAATGCAATGCGCCTGAAGCGGCATGTCCGCGTTCGTGGCAAAATCTCCGGCACTCCCGAGCGTCCCCGTCTGAACGTGTTCCGTTCCAATGCGAACATCTACGCACAGATCATCGACGACGTCAATGGCGTGACTCTGGTCTCCGCCAATACGCTGGAGAAGGAATTTGAGGGTGCTACCGGCAACATCGAGTCCGCCAAGAAGGTTGGCGCTCTGGTTGCTGAGCGTGCTAAGGCTAAGGGCATCGAAGAGGTCGTCTTCGATCGCGGCGGGTATATTTTCCATGGCCGTGTTGCTGCTCTGGCTGAGGGCGCTCGCGAAGCCGGTCTCAAGTTCTAAGAGTGAGGAGGAAATAAAATGGCTTACAATAAGACTCCTAACAATGAAGCTCCCGAGCTCATTGAGAAGGTCGTTTACCTGAACCGCGTCTCCAAGACCGTTAAGGGCGGCCGCGTCATGAAGTTCTCCGCTCTGGTCGTCGTTGGCGACGGCAAGGGCACTGTCGGTTATGGTCTGGGCAAGGCCGCCGAAGTTTCCGAGGCCATCATCAAGGGCATCGCTGATGCCAAGAAGAACATGGTCAAGGTTTCTCTGGCTGGCAACACCATTCCTCACGACGTCGTCGGCATCTTTGGCGCCGGCACCGTTCTGCTGAAGCCCGCTCCCGAAGGTACCGGTGTTATCGCCGGCGGCGCTGTCCGTGCCGTTATGGAAGCTGTTGGTATCAAGAACATCTGCGCTAAGTGCCTGCGTTCCAACAATCCCCAGAATGTGGTCAAGGCCACTATGGCTGGTCTGACTTCTCTGCGTTCTCCCGAGCAGGTTGCTGCTGTTCGTGGCAAGACCGTGGAAGAGATCGTCGGTTAAGGAGGGCTAAAATCATGGCAAATCTGAAGATTAAGCTGGTTAAGAGCCTGAACGGCCGTCTGGAAAAGCACATCGCTACTGCACACTCCCTGGGTCTGCGCAAGATCGGCAATGTGACCATCCAGCCCGACAACACCCAGACCCGCGGCAAGATCGCCAAGATCGGCTACATGCTGCAGGTCACCGAAGTCGAATAAGGAGGAAACGAACTATGGAACTGCATAAGCTTTCTCCTGTCGAGGGTTCTACCCACGTAGGTAAGCGTAAGGGCCGCGGCCATGGCAGCGGCAACGGCAAGACCGGTGGCCGTGGCCACAAGGGTCAGAAGGCTCGTTCCGGCGGCAAGGTCCGTGCCGGTTTCGAAGGCGGCCAGATGCCTCTGGTCCGTCGTGTCCCCAAGCGTGGCTTCAACAACATCTTTGCGAAGCCCCTGACCGCCATCAACCTGGCTGTCCTGAACCGCTTTGAGGACGGCGCTGTGGTCGACGCTCAGGCTCTGATCGAGGCTGGCATCATCGACAGCTGCCCCAATGGTCTGAAGGTTATCGCTAACGGCAACCTGACCAAGAAAATCACTGTTAAGGCTGCGGCTTTCTCTGAGTCTGCTAAGGAAAAGATTGAGCAGGCAGGCGGAAAGGCCGAGGTGATCTAAGTGTTTAAAACACTGAAAAACGCCTGGAGTATTCCGGAACTTCGCAAGAAGATCCTGTTTACGCTGCTGATCCTGGCTCTGTACCGTGTTGGCAACGTCATTCCCGTCCCCTTCATTGACACTGTTTCTCTGAAGCAGACCTTTGACGCTGTTCTGTCCAACACCATCCTGGGCCTGTACAATGCCATGTCCGGTTCCGCCTTCTCCCAGGCAACCGTGCTGGCACTGGGCATCCAGCCCTACATTAACTCTTCCATTATCATCCAGCTGCTGTGCGTGGCTATCCCCGCACTGGAGCGCTGGAGCAAGGAAGAGGGTGAGGAAGGCAAGAAGAAGATCAACATGCTGACCCGCTACACCACTGTGGGTCTGGGCCTGCTGATGGGCTGGGCATATTACATGATGCTCAACTCCTATGGCATCATCACCGAGAAGGGCTTCCTGCCCGCTCTGGTCATCGTGATCACCTTCACCGCCGGCTCCTCCATCGTCATGTGGCTGGGCGAGCGGATCAACGAGTTCGGTATCGGCAATGGCATCTCCATGATCCTGTTTGCCAATATCATCGCTGGCATGCCCGCAACCTTCAACATGCTCATCAGCCTGTTCACCGCCAAGACCTGGTGGCAGCCCATCGTTATCCTGGTGGGTATGATTGCGCTGATCGTGTTCATCGTCTTCATCAATGACGCCGAGCGCCGTATTCCCATTCAGTATGCTAAGCGCGTGGTTGGCCGTAAGGTTTACGGCGGCCAGAGCACCAACATGCCTATCAAGGTGGCTATGTCCGGTGTTATGCCCGTCATCTTCGCCCAGTCCATCTGCTCCCTGCCTGCTACCATCGCTACCTTCATCGGTAAGGCTACCGAGAAGAACTGGTGGTATGTCAATGTCTGGAGCGCAAGCAGCTGGGTCTACGTCGTGTTCTACGGCCTGATGATTTTCTTCTTCAGCTGGTTCTACGCTTCCATCCAGTATGATCCCGTAGAAATCGCTAACAACCTGAAGAAGAACGGCGGCTTTATCCCCGGCTTCCGTCCCGGCAAGCCCACCGCCGACTTCATCAAGAAGGTCATCGCTAAGATCATCATCTTCGGTGCAGTCTATCTGGCTGTGGTTGCTCTGCTGCCCATCGTGGCCGGTAACCTGCTGGCTGCCGTGAAGAACCTGGCCATCGGCGGTACCTCCGTCATCATCGTTGTGGGCGTTGCCCTGGAGACCGTGAAGACCCTGGAGGCTCAGATGCTGATGCGTCACTACAAGGGCTTCCTGGACTAAGTTCTGGAGGTTGGCAGGATGAATCTAATCCTACTGGGCGCTCCCGGCGCCGGTAAGGGGACACAAGCAGAACTTCTGGTTCGGAAGCTCTCCATCCCCGCCATTTCTACCGGGAACATGCTCAGAGATGCAATGAATCATCATACACCTCTGGGCGAACAAGTAAGACAGATCATGGACAGCGGCATGCTGGTACCGGACGAAACCGTGCTGGATCTTGTATCGGCCCGAATTGCCCGGGATGACTGCAAAAATGGCTTTATCCTGGACGGGGTGCCCCGCACCCTGTCCCAGGCAAAAGCCCTGGATGCAGCCGGCATTGTCATTGACTATGTGATTTCTATTGAGATCGATGACAGCGTGATCGAAGACCGGATGACCGGTCGGCGTGTCTGCGCCGCTTGCGGTAGCAGCTATCATGTTGTAAACAACCCCCCGAAAGTCGAAGGTATCTGCGACAACTGCGGTAAGGAACTGGTGATCCGCAAAGACGATGCTCCGGAAACGGTCCGCGATCGTTTGAATGTTTACCATTCCAGAACCGAGGTGCTGAAGAGCTACTACGCCGAGCAGGGAAAACTCTGCATGGTTCAGGGCGATCAGTCCATGGCCGATACCAATCGGGACATCCTTGAGGCTATAGGGGCGAAGGCATGATCATAATCAAAAACGGACATGAGATTGATGCGATGCGTCAGGCTTGTAGAATTACCGCGGCAGCCCGTGCTTTGGCAGGGGAGATGGTAAGACCTGGCATCGCCACACGTCAGATTGATAAAGCCGTCCACGATTACATCGTGAGCCAGGGCGCGAAACCGTCGTTCCTGGGTTACCACGGCTTTCCCGGCAGCGCCTGTATTTCCGTCAACAGCACTGTGATCCACGGTATCCCCGGTGATTACATTCTGAAGGACGCTGACATCGTTTCCATCGATGTGGGCGCTTTCTACAAGGGATTCCATGGAGATTGTGCAGCGACCTTCCCCTGCGGCACAGTGAGTGCCGAGGCCCAAAAGTTGATTGATGTGACAAAGCAGTCCTTCTTTGAAGGTATGCGCTTTGCTACACGCGGACACAGAGTGTCCGACATCTCCCACGCCATCCAGACGTATGTGGAGTCTAACGGTTTTTCGGTTGTGCGATCCTTCGTAGGTCACGGCGTAGGCGCACAGCTGCATGAGGAGCCGGAAGTTCCGAATTTCGGAAATCCCGGCCGTGGGCCCAGATTGCTTCCCGGCATGACCATTGCGGTGGAACCCATGGTCAATGTTGGCACCCATGATGTCCGCATCCTGAAGGATGGCTGGACTGTGGTGACTACAGACGGAAAGCTCAGCGCCCATTATGAAAATACTGTACTCATCACCGACGGCGAGCCGGAAATACTCACCGTCACTGAAGGACTTTAATATGGACCCAGAAATACCGGATATTTTCATAGCGGATGTGGTCTTATCCACAGCCGGCCGGGATGCGGGGCAGTTCTTCTATGTGATCCAAGAAGAATCCAGCTACCTCTACCTGGCAAACGGAAAGGACCGAACACTGGATAAGCCAAAGCGTAAAAAGCGGAAGCACGTACAAAAGGTCCTTCGCTCTGAGACCAGAGTCGCCGATAAGCTTCGGCAAGGCGACAAAGTGCTCAACGGCGAATTACGAAGAGATCTGGCAGGTGTCTGCCAGAATATGCAAAGTCACAACCCAGGAGGTTTCTAACTTGGCAAAGGACGACGTAATCGAGATTGAGGGCATCGTAATCGATGCACTGCCGAATGCTATGTTCAAAGTTGACATTGGCAACGGACACACCATTCTGGCACACATTTCCGGCAAGCTTCGAATGAATTTCATCAAGATCTTGCCCGGTGACAAAGTAACCGTTCAAATGTCCCCTTATGATCTGACTCAGGGTCGGATCACTTGGAGAAGCAAGTAACACTAAGAGATATTTTCTCATATGGAGGTTCAACAGTATGAAAGTAAGACCGTCCGTTAAACCCATGTGCGAGAAGTGCAAGGTCATTAAGCGCAAGGGTCGCGTAATGGTAATTTGCGAAAACCCCAAACACAAGCAGAGACAAGGCTAATAG
>JAZUBW010000032.1:0-3761 GCA_045638785.1 Faecousia sp. | reverse complement strand
TTGGATTGACCTGTTGTCTTCCTAAGACCGCTTGGCCTCCGACTTTGTCCGCCGTGCCCATGGCTGCCCGTGTTTCCAACATGGTTGGCCAGAAGTATAACCCCTCCAACTTCCTGTTGATGCATGCTATGGGCCCCAATGTGGCCGGCGTCATCGGCTCCGCCATCGCAGCAGGCTTCCTGCTGAGCGTATTCGGCGGTTAATAAAAGCCAATCCCCCACCGAAAGGTGGGGGATTATGCATTTTCCGCCACAGCGTGGCAGGAAGAATGCGTAAGCAGGCTTCCTGCTGAGCGTTTTCGGCGGCTAAGCCAACAGGCTGCGAAGCAGACTGTTATGCATTTTTCCGCCACAGCGTGGCAGGAAGAATGCGTAAGCAGGCTTCCTGCTCAGCGTTTTCGGCGGTTAATAAAAGCCAATCCCCCGCCAAAAGGCGGGGGATTATGCACTTTTAAGAACAAATGTGGGCCTCACTTCGCCTTTTGGCGGGGGATTATGCATTTTCCGCCACAGCGTGGCAGGAAGAAAGCGTAAGCAGGCTTCCTGCTGAGCGTATTCGGCGGCTAAATGAAAATAAAAAGTGCCCGACACCGTCGGGCACTTTTTTCGTATGTCAAAGAATGATAAAGTTCCGTTTATCGCTCTGTCAAATGGTTCGCATAGGGGCGACAAATCCCTATTTTCCCTTGATTAAAATAAACAGGCCCGGGCAGGAAGCCCGGGCCAAAAAATACAATTGCAGCGGCTTAGGCCACCCGGACAGCCACCAAAACCAGACGGCCGTCTTTGATCACGGAATTTTCGCAGGTGGACAGCAGGATGAACTTATCGCCGTAGTACACCGGGATGCCGGAATCGTGGATGGCGTTTCCACGCACGCCCTGGATGAATTCCTCGAATTCTGCCTCATCGGAGAAGTCGTCGAAGAGGTGGTAGGGGAAGCCAACGCCGTAGACCGAGGAGGTGCGGAACACGCAGACCACCTGGTAGGTGTGGTGCTCATAGAGGGTGTCGAAATAGATCACCTGGTGCTTGTTGAAGAAGTCTTCCTTGGCATAGCGGAGTACATGGGCAAACATGTTGCCGTTGAACATGCTGTGGCCGTAGATGGTCAGCACATCAGAGGGCTTGAACACATCGCAGGCTTCCCGGACATAGATGGTGCCGTTCTGGTCGTAATTCTTGTAGAAGTCACGGTGCAGGTAGTAGTCACGCTCGCTCTTGCGCTGCATGACGGGGTTGTTGATGTTGGTGCCCTCAATGTAGATCCAGCCGACCAGGTCCTTATTCATGGCGTAGATGCCAGCCAGCTCCGGCAGGATACCCTCGGGATTGTCAACATGAGGCGGAACCGTGGGCTGCTGACCGGGATTGGAAGGATTGGGAGGCAGCGTGGGGATCACGGGCGTGGTGGGCCGGATAGGATCCGTGGGATCCACATTGGGATCGGTGGGCCGGGTGCCGGGTTGGGTACCGGGCTGGGTGCCGTTCTGGCCGGTGGTGGGCTGACGCAGAGAAGGCCGGGGCCGGGTGTTTGGATTGGTGTGCATCTGCTGCAGTTCCGACAGCTGCTGGCGGTACTGGATGGTGTTGATCACATACCGAGCCAGGAAAAATGCGCTGACGAGAAAAACAATGGATAAAATGGCCACAAGGCTCCAATAAAGTACTTTTTTCATGGTTGTGCACCTCCTGTGCGAGATTATTTGCATTATAAACCATCCCGTCCGGAAAGTAAAGCACAACAATTCTCAAAAATGTAAACTTTTTTCTTGCTATTTTTGTCCTGTTGTATTATACTATACAGGCACCCGCCGGTGTGATGGAATGGTAGACGTAGTGGACTCAAAATCCACCGCTGGCGACAGCGTACCGGTTCGAGTCCGGTCACCGGCACCATATCGAGTGTTCATAACGGACTTAAGTTGTGGACACTCGATTTTTATGTCCTTATGTATGAGCAGGCGGTTTGCCTGCTCATTTTTCATGCGCTCTTGGTGACATACTCAACTGCTACGCCTTTGCGGGTATCGGCGGTGTAGTTGTCACCGGAGTCCGGGATTTCGATGGCACCTACAAATTTGTAGTGGATCATAATGCGCTGGGTGCGGTTCTTACCGGTGCCCTCCGTTTCATATACATCAATGTGGTCAATCAGTTCTCGGAGCAGAGGTGCCGTCAAGGTTTGCATCTCCATGAACTTGCGTATGGCATGGATAAACTGATCCTTGTTGGTCTGCATGGAATCCAGATCGGAGATACTGCCACGCAACTCCGCAATCTTCTCTTTCAATTCCATGCGCTCCACTTCATACTTGTGGGATAGCTGCAAGAACCATTCGTCCGTAACCTTGCCTTCCACGTTGTCCTCGTATAGCTTCTCAAAAAGCTCTGCCACCTTGTTGTTCCGGGCGATGCACCGCTGCAACTCCGCCTCCATATACTTCTTTTCGGCAATCATATCTGCATTGGTTTTCTGCGCCAACAACTCCGCAAAGACATCTTCGTCGCTACGCAAAAATGTCGCCATGCGCTGAAGCTCCCATATGACTACTTGCTCGATGGCATCGGCTCGGATGTAGTGTCGGGTTTCGCAACTGCCCCTAGTGTCGCTCTTGTAGTTGGAGCAACTGAAGAAGTGGATATCACGGTTGATGGTATTGATGTGATACCACAGCTTGCTGCCGCAATCCGCACAGTAAAGAAGATCTGCAAACATATTCTTCCCGCCGTTCTCCGCTTTTGGGGCACGGTGCTTTGTTTTACCTACCATCTTCTGTACCTGCTCATAAGTTTCCCGGTCAATGATCGGCTCATGGACATTCTTGAAGATCACCCAGTTTTCCTCCGGGTTCTCCAAGCGGGTCTTATTCTTGAAAGACTTGGAGTAGGTTTTGAAGTTGATAATGTCACCGCAGTATTCCTGGTTGGCAAGGATTTTGGCAATACTGGATTTGCTCCACTTATATGGATCGGGTTGCACTCGTTTGCCACCTCGTTTCAAGCCAAGGGAGTACCAGTAGGCCATTGGGATCAGTACTTTTCGCTCCTGCAAGATCCGGGCAATGGTTTCCTGCCCCTTGCCCTCCAGGCTCATCCGAAAGATATCCCGAACAACATCAGCGGCATAGGCATCTACAATCCACTTCTTTTTGTTCTCAGGGGATTTGAGGTATCCGTAGGGTGGCTGGGAAAGAGGTTCTCCTGCGTTGCCACGGAGCCGGTGAGAGGATCTTACCTTGCGGCTGATATCCCGGGCATACATCTCGTTCATCACATTGCGGAAGGGTGCCAACTCGTTTTCTCCGTCAGCACTGTCCACACAATCGTTGACGGCAATGAAGCGGATGTTTCGATCCGGGAAGTAGGTGTCAGTATAATATCCCACCTGCAGATAATCTCTGCCCAAACGGGACATATCCTTGACGATCAATGTGGTCACATATCCCATATCCATATCTTCCAGCAGCTTTTGAAAACCGGGACGATTAAAGTTGGTGCCGGTATAGCCATCATCCACATAGTAACGAGTGTTACCAAAGCCATGCTCTTTTGCGTATTTCTGTAGCAGCTTCTTTTGATTGGTGATGGAATTACTATCGTTATCAGTGCCGTCATCACGGGATAGGCGACAGTACAAGGCAGTAATTCCGGTTTGGATTTTCTTTTTCTTCGACTGCATTTAATTGTCCTCCTTTCCGGCAGTCGAACACACATATTCCGCTGCCATTGTATCATCCACACTTTCTAATGACAAAGGTA
>JAZUBW010000031.1:0-4744 GCA_045638785.1 Faecousia sp. | reverse complement strand
TTCTTACGCAGCTCACGCAGGTCAAGTCTCAGACGGCAGCACATGGAGCGCACGTCGGAGGGTTCCATATCGGAGTTGATGTAGTTGGAGAAGTAGGGGGTGCCGTACTTGGCGGTCATCTCGAACAGCAGCTTGTTGTTCTCGGTCTCGCTCCAGTCGAAGTTGCGGGTGCTGGAGTAAGTAGGAATAGGATACTGGAAGCCACGGCCGTTGGCATCGCCCTCGATCATGATCTCGATGAAGGCCTTGTTGACCATGTCCATTTCCTTCTTGCAGTCACCGTAGGTGAAGTCCATCTCCTTGCCGCCGACGATGGCAGGCTGGTCAGCCAGGTCAGGCGGGCAGACCCAGTCCAGGGTGATATTGGAGAAGGGAGCCTGGGTACCCCAACGGGAGGGGGTATTGACGCCGTAGATGAAGCTCTGGATGCACTGCTTGACTTCCTTCTGGCTCAGGTTGTCCACCTTAACGAAGGGGGCCAGGTAAGTATTGAAGGAGGAGAATGCCTGGGCACCGGCCCACTCGTTCTGCATGATGCCCAGGAAGTTGACCATCTGGTTGCACAGCGTGCTCAGGTGACCGGCGGGAGAAGAGGTAATCTTGCCGGGAACGCCACCCAGGCCTTCCTGAATCAGCTGCTTCAGGCTCCAGCCGGCGCAGTAGCCGGTGAGCATGGCCAGGTCATGCAGGTGCAGGGCTGCGCTTCTGTGGGCCTCAGCCACCTCAGAGTCATAGATCTCAGAAAGCCAGTAGTTGGCGGTGATGGCGCCGGAGTTAGACAGAATCAGACCGCCCACGGAGTAGGTTACGGTGGAGTTTTCCTTCACACGCCAGTCATTGATCTGCAGGTAGTTGTCCACCAGATCCTTGTAGTTGAGCAGAGCGGAGCCAACATTACGGACCTTCTCACGCTGCTTGCGGTACAGGATGTAGGCCTTGGCAACGTCGGAGTAGCCGGACTCGGACAGGATCTTTTCCACGCTGTCCTGCATGTCCTCCACGGCGATGCAGCCGTCGACGATCTTGGGCTCGAAATCGGCGCTGACCTGCAGGGCCAGCATATTGATGACGGTGGGATGATACTGCTTTTCCAGGGCCTCGAAGGCCTTGACCATGGCAGCGCTGATCTTGGAAATGTCAAATTCGACGGTAATGCCGTCGCGCTTTAAAACCTTATACATACCGTTTCCTCCTATATATGAATGCAAAACACAAAATACGATCGGACGCCGCAGCTTCTTCCAAAAAAGCGGCAGCGTCCGTATTATATCGCAGTTTTTTCAAATTGTCAATCCCAAATAACAAGATGTAGGCTTCATTTCCATTTTTCGACACTATATCTTGTGTTATTCCCCTCGAATCCGCACTTGACGGACATAGGCTTCCAGGATACGGGAAAATTGGTGGACAGTCCTTTCCTCTGGGGCGGAAAGGCCGGCAAAAGCCACCGTATCCCGGTCCACAAAGGTCTGCAGGAACAGCGTTTCCGGCTGTTTTCCCGGCACCAGGGATGCCAGCCACCGGCCCATTTCTTCGATGGAAGCGGCATCATGGAGCTGCTGCACCAGGGTGGTGCGCAGTTCGTAGGGCACTCCGCCGCCGATGAGAAACCGCAGACTTTCCTCCACGCTCCCCAGCTTCAGCCCCGGCACGCCGGTGGTTTCGGCATATTTTGCCGGGCTGTTTTTCACATCCATGGCCACATAATCCACCAAACCTGCCTCCACCAAATGGCGCAGAACGGCAGGCTTGCTGCCGTTGGTGTCCAGCTTGATGCAATAGCCCAGGGCCTTGATCTGCCGCAAGAGGTTTTCCAGACCGGCATACAGGGTCGGTTCCCCGCCGGTGATGCACACACCCTCCAGAATCCCCTGGCGTTTTTTCAAAAAGGCCAGCAGTTCCTCCTCCGTCATGAAGGGCTCTGCCTCAAAGCACAGCAGTTCCGCGTTGTGGCAGAAGGGGCAGGCATAGTTGCAGCCCTGCAAAAACACCGTGCAGGCCACCTTGCCGGGATAATCCAGCAGGGTCATTTTCTGTAATCCGGCGATCATAGCCCCACTCCTTTTCTTATGGTTGCAAGGACCAGCCGTGATCTCCGTGGTAGATCATGAGCCGGGTCTGGCCGCCATCGATACAAATATTTTCACCGGTGATGAAACCGGCCTTGTCGGACGCCAAAAACAGCGCCATATGGGCAATATCCAGGGGATTTCCTACCCGTCCTGCAGGCTGCTGCAGCGCATCCGGGCCTTCATACACGGTGTAGGCCGTGTCGATCCAGCCGGGAGAAATGGAATTGACCCGCACTTTCCCGGCAAAACTCACCGCCAGCGCATGGGTCAGAGCTGCGATGCCGCCCTTGGCGGCGGTGTAGCTTTCGCTCTGGGGCTGGCTCATCCGGTCCCGGGAGGAGGAAATGTTGAGGATGCTGGCGCCTTCCGCAAAATAAGGCGCAAAGAGCTTGCTCAAATAAAAGGGGGCCGTGACACCTACCGCCAGGGCATGCTGAAACTGCCCGTAGGTGCATGCATCAATGCCCACAAAATCCGGCGGCGCATTGTTCACCAGCACATCCACGCGGCCGTGGGCTTCAATGACCTGCCGGGCAAAAGCTTCCAAAACCGACTGTTCCGCAATGTCGCCCACAAAATGATCTCCCGGGGCGTTGTCGATGACGCAAACCGTGGCTCCGTTTTTCCGAAATTCCTCCGCCATGCACTTGCCGATGCCGCCCGCACCGCCGGTGATGACCACAACCTTGTCCTGGAACATCCTGCTCCCCCTCTTAAGTCTTCTCGGCCTATTATAACGCAAGCCTCCAAACTGCGCAAGTATCTTTTCCGGAATTGACACATCCAATATCTGTTACTATAATAAAGGTGCTTTCAAATTTCCATTTATCGTGCAGTTGTGCGTTCTCTTTGTAGGGCAAGGCTATGGCCTTGCCGTTACCCTTCCCAATGGCACACTGTTGGTTTTTGCTGTGCAGGAACGATCAGGAATACTTTTCCGCTCACAAACCCCAACTTTGGCGGCAAGGCCATAGCCTTGCCCTACGGTTGCATAGTATATTCGCTGCCCAACAAACCGTAATTTGACCCGATACTATATAACAAAAGGGGCGTTTTTCATGACGAACGAAACCTACCAACTGTTAGAAAATTATATGCGCTCCTGCATGGCCGACAGCGCCCATGACACGGAGCATGTCTACCGGGTACTGTTCAACGCCCTGGCAATCGCCCAGGCCGAAGCAGAAGTGGACTATGATGTGCTGATCACCGCCTGTCTTCTGCACGACATCGGCCGCAGGGAGCAGTTTGCCGATCCCACTGTCTGCCACGCCGCAGCCGGCAGCGAAAAAGCCTTTCGCTTTTTGACGGAAAATGGTTTTCCCCCGGAATTTGCCGAACAGGTCCGCCACTGCATCCTGACCCATCGCTTCCGCAAGGCATTGCCGCCCCAAAGCATCGAGGCCAAGATCCTCTTTGATGCGGATAAGCTGGATGTGACCGGTGCCATCGGCATCGCCCGAACCCTCATGTACAAGGCCGATATGGCCGAGCCGCTCTACCATGTACTGCCCAGCGGTGAAATTTCCGACGGTACCGAGGACCTGGGTCCCTCCTTCTTCCGGGAGTATAAGTTCAAACTGGAAAAACTCTACGATAAATTCTACACCGCCCGGGGTTCGGAGCTGGCCCGCTCCCGGCAGCAGATCGCCGCGAGCTTTTACGAAAATCTGTACCGGGAGGTCAATACCGGCTACGCCGAAGGAAAAGAAATGCTGCACCGGCACATAGCGGAAACCTTATGATCGAACCCCAAGTGCCTGCGGCCCTTGGAAAAGCAGGAATGCACCCATAAAACCCCATAACAAAAGCAGCCCTCACGGGCTGCTTTTTTGTGCCAATTTCCGTTTATCGCTTCCGCTTAAACAGTCCGTGGCGGTTACAGTAATAATAGATCTGTCCCATGCCCCGCAGCTGCAATCTGGTCTCGGCATTTCCCTCGGGATAGAACTTGACCATCTGAACCCGGTCGCAGGTCACAAATGCCACAAAAGAAATAAAATGCTGCTTGGTCATGGGATGGCCAATGGTGATAAAATGCTCATCCTCCACGCTTTCCACGGCGATGGCGTGATCATCGTCCGACTCCTCTGCCTCCAGCGCCGGCAGAGTGATACCACAGCAGCTGACCACAGCGCTGCCCATAGCATGGATCACATTACCACACACCGGGCAGACATAAAACTTTCCCCGGAGCAAATTTGCCGAAATATTGTTATTTGCAATGGGCTGGCCGTTCATCAGCTCGATGACGGAGATGCCCAGCGCCTGCGCCAGAGGCTGCAGCAGCGAAATATCCGGCAGGCCCTTGCCTGTTTCCCATTTCGATACCGTTTTGCTGCTGACGCCCAGTTTTTCCGCCAGTTCCGCCTGGGTCAGTTTTTGATTTTCCCGCAGCTGCCGGATGGCAGCACCGGTGACATAGGTATTCATGGCATTCCCTTCCTTTCCCCATAAGCATACCACACATCCACCCCCGACGCAACCTGCGTTGCGTAGACAAGCTCCCATCCGCCTGCCGTATCCTTGGCTTTGTCAAAAAGATTTGAGGAGATGAAAGCGAGATAACCATAAACTGGGTTTATCGTTCTGACTAGCGGATAAGCCCCGTACCCTCTCCCCGGGAGAAGGGACACGGCCTCGCCCCCAAACTTGCCCGTAAACAAAAATAT
>JAZUBW010000030.1:0-1660 GCA_045638785.1 Faecousia sp. | reverse complement strand
GTCAACACCGGCAAGGAAGATCTGAACGAAGTTATGAAGCAGCTGAACATCGTCGAAGGCTTCGACGTGGGTCTGGAAATGTCCGGCAACGGCCACGCTTTCAACCAGATGCTGAGCGTCATGCGTACCGGCGGCAAGATCAGCCTGCTGGGCCTGGGCAACAAGCCCATCCCCGTGGACATGAACTACATCATCGGCAAGGGCCTGACTCTGCAGGGCATCTACGGCCGTAAGATGGACAACTGGCACCAGATGAGCTACATGGTTCAGGGCGGCCTGGACATGCATCCCATCATCACCCATCGTTTCCATTACACCGACTTCCAGAAGGGCTTCGACGCCATGAAGAGCGGTAACTCCGGTAAGGTCATCCTGGACTGGACCACTAAGAAATAAATTAAGCGTGTCATTCCGAGCCAGTGCTCACACTGGCGTGGGAATCCCCCGGACATTCCGAAAATCTTCGGGGATTGCCACACCAGTCTGCGGACTGGTTCGTAATGACAGAATTATTGGAGGTTTTTATGAAATCTGCACTGAATCTGATCTCTGCTGAGCTGGATGCCATCCGCGAAGCCGGCACCTGGCGCGACGAGCGCATCATCACTACTCCCCAGCGCAGCCGCATCAACACCACCAAGGCAAATGGTGTTGTCAACATGTGCGCCAACAACTACCTGGGTCTGTCCAACCACCCCGAGCTGATCAAGGCTGCTCAGGCCAGCTATGATAACTGGGGCTTTGGCCTGTCCTCCGTCCGCTTCATCTGCGGCACCCAGCAGATCCACAAGGACCTGGAGCGCAAGCTGGCCAACTTCCTGGGCATGGACGACTGCATTCTGTACTCCTCCTGCTTCGATGCCAACGGTGGTCTGTTCGAGACCCTGCTGGGCGCTGAGGACGCTGTCATCTCCGACGAGCTGAACCACGCTTCCATCATCGACGGCGTTCGTCTGTGCAAGGCCAAGCGCTATCGCTACAAGAACTCCAACATGGTCGAGCTGCGTGCCTGCCTGGAGGATGCAAAGGCCAACGGCTGCAAGAAGATCGTCATCGCCACCGACGGCGTGTTCTCCATGGACGGCTACATCGCCAACCTGACCGCCATCTGCGACCTGGCCGATGAGTTCGACGCTCTGGTCATGGTCGATGACAGCCACGCTGTGGGCTTCATGGGCGAGCATGGCCGTGGCACCCACGAGCACTGCGGCGTCATGGGCCGTGTTGACATCATCACCGGTACCTTCGGCAAGGCCATGGGCGGTGCTTCCGGCGGCTACACCGCTGCCCGTCAGCCCATCGTAGACCTGCTGCGTCAGCGCACCCGTCCCTACCTGTTCTCCAACACCGTGGCTCCCGCCATCTGCGCTGCCACCATCCGTACCATCGAGCTGCTGGAAGAGTCCACTCAGCTGCGTGACACCGTTCATGAGAACGGCCGTTACTTCCGCGAGAAGATGGAGGCCCTGGGCTTCGACATGCTGCCCGGTGAGCACCCCATCGTGCCCGTCATGCTGTATGATCCCAAGGTGGCTCATGAGTTTGCCCGCCGGATGCTGGAGAAGGGCGTCTATGTTGTCGCCTTCTGCTACCCCGTTGTCCCCAAGGGCAAGGACCGCATCCGTACTCAGATTTCTGCCGGTCACACCAAGGAAGACCT
>JAZUBW010000029.1:0-17264 GCA_045638785.1 Faecousia sp. | reverse complement strand
CAAGATCAAGCCCGAGGAGATCGGCGCCATCCTGGATTCCGGCAACCGTACTGCTGCCGGTCCTACCGTTCCGCCCGGTGGTCTGTATATGACCCACCTGTGGTACGACGACGGCGTGGAAAATTTTGAGTGCACCCCCGTCCTGTAAATTCACAAAAACTTTTATCTTTGCGGGGCGCTTTGTGCTATAATGCGTCCCAAAGGAGTGATACCCTATGCAACCCAAACTTTGTACCAAATGCAAGAAAAATATCGCCGTTGTTTTTATCACCAAGATGGAAAACGGCGCCACATTAAATGAAGGCTACTGCCTCAAATGTGCCCGCAGCCTGGGCATTCCCCAGATCGACCAGGCCGTGAAGCAGATGGGCTTTTCCGAGGAGGACCTGGATACACTGTCCGACGAGATGAGCTCCATGTTCGGGCAACTGGACCAGGGTGAACGGGATGACGATGAAATGGACTCCCAGACCGCTACCTTCCCGCTGCTGAACCAGCTTTTCGGCGGCAGCGGCAATATGCCTGCCCAGCAGCCCAAGCCCGATGAAAAGAAGGAAGAGCCAGCAGGGGAGACCCTCAAGAAGAAAAACAAGAAGCACAAGTTCCTGGATACCTACTGCATGAACCTGACCGGCCGTGCCCGGGAAGGAAAGCTGGATAAGGTCATCGGTCGGGATACGGAAACCGAGCGTGTTATTCAGATCCTCAACCGTCGCCAAAAGAACAATCCCTGCCTCATCGGTGAGCCCGGTGTCGGTAAAACTGCCATCGCCGAGGGCCTGGCCCAGCGCATCGCTGACGGTAATGTTCCCTATAAGCTGAAGGACAAGGAAGTCTTTCTTCTGGACCTCACCGCCCTGGTGGCCGGTACCCAGTTTAGAGGCCAGTTTGAAAGCCGCATGAAGAGTCTGATTGCCGAAGTGAAAGAATGCGGTAATATCATCCTGGTCATCGATGAAGTCCATAATCTGGTGGGTGCCGGAGATGCGGAAGGCTCCATGAATGCTGCCAATATCCTCAAGCCTGCGCTGTCCCGTGGTGAGATTCAGGTTATCGGTGCCACTACCTTCAATGAGTATCGCAAGCATATCGAGAAGGATGCTGCCCTGGAGCGCCGTTTCCAGCCCGTTACTGTTGCTGAGCCTACCATTGAGGAGGCCGGCCAGATCATGCAGGGCATCGCCAAGGCTTACTCGGAGTTCCACGGAGTGTCCATCTCTCCCGAAATTGCCTACCAGTGCGTGCTGCTGAG
Source organism: Faecousia sp. (assembly GCA_045638785.1). GTDB lineage: Bacteria > Bacillota > Clostridia > Oscillospirales > Oscillospiraceae > Faecousia. The sequence continues at coordinate 16,012 of JAZUBW010000029.1, read as the reverse complement.
TGAGCGTTATATCACCGACCGGTTTCTGCCTGATAAGGCCATCGACCTGCTGGACGAGGCTTGCTCCGATCTGAACCTGCGATCCAAAGAGATTTCCCACCTGGCTGAGCTGAGGAAAGAGCGGGACGATTACGAATTGGAACTGCGGATGCTCAATGAGCAGACCGAGAACCAGGATTACGAGCGCCTGGCTCACATCCGCAGCAAACTGTTGCAGATCGCTGCCAAAATCGAAGAGCTGGAAGCATTGCCAAAGCCTGCCGTGACCATGGAAAACCTGGCCCGGATCATTGAACTGTGGACCAAAATTCCCGCTTCCAAGATCAAGGCTCAGGAATATGAGCAGATCAAGGGCCTTGCTGATCGGCTGAAGCAGCATATCGTAGGCCAGGACGGCGCGGTGGAATCCGTTTCCCGTGCCATCCGTCGCAACCGGGTTGGCATCAGTCCCAAGAAGAAGCCTGTATCCTTCATTTTCGTCGGCCCCACCGGTGTGGGTAAGACGGAACTGGTCAAGCAGCTGGCTGATGATCTTTTTAATAGTGTTGACAGCCTGATCCGCCTGGATATGTCGGAATTTATGGAAAAGCATACGGTTTCCAAGCTCATCGGCTCTCCTCTCGGCTATATCGGCTATGACGAGGCCGGCCAGCTGACGGAAAAGATTCGCCGCAGACCCTACTCTGTGGTGCTCTTTGACGAGATCGAAAAGGCCCATCCCGATGTGCTGAATGTGCTGTTGCAGGTGCTGGACGACGGCCGCATTACTGATGCTCAGGGAAGAGTGGTGAACTTCGAGAACACCATCATCATCATGACCAGCAATGCCGGCTCTGACGGCCGTGTGGGCGGCCTGGGCTTTGGCCGTACAGAAAATGATATGGCCCGGGAAAAGACCATGAAGGCCCTGCGGGAATTCCTGCGGCCGGAGTTTCTTAACCGTGTGGACGAAATTGTGTCCTTCAATCACCTGACCGAGGAAAACTTCCTGGGTATTGCCGATATTATGCTCGCTGAGCTGAGAACCAGCCTGTCTGCCCGTGGCTTGGAGCTAACCTGGGACGAATCCGTCCGTCAGCTGCTGGTAAAGAAGGCCTATTCCGTTACCTACGGCGCCAGAAATCTCCGCCGTACCATCCAGCGGGAACTGGAGGACCCCATCAGCGAAAAGATCGTGGATTCCTTTGAACATCCCATTTCTGCCATCCATATCACCGCTGAAAACGAAACCGTTTTCCTGAAAACAGAATAAAATGCACCGGGAAGCGTTAACCGCTTCCCGGTGTTGCTTTTATAGTTGCAGGATCAATTTGGTCAGATCATCCCAGTTGCTACCTTCAAATTCATAATGCTTGCAGCCTTCCGACGCTATGCCGGGCAGCAGGGAAGGATCAGCTACCGCTTGTCCTGGTGGGGTAATATTGGTGTGCATATACAGGGTATCGAGACCTGCGCTTTTGGCACCTCCAATATCTGTGTGACGGTCATTGCCGATCATCAGGCATTTGGAGATATCCAGGTCATGCTCCTGAAGAAGTGCCTGGAAGAACCGCGCATCGGGCTTTCTGCAGCCGTAGTCGGAGGAAATATAGATTCCGTCAAACTGGTCATCGAGACCCAAATGTCGCAGCTCATAGGCTGTGAAAACACGCTGGGCATTGCTTAGCAGCCACAGCCGGCAGCCCTTCTGCCGAAAAGCGGCAAGCGCTTCAATAACGCCTTCGTAGATCCGGATGTATTCCATAGAAAACAGACGAAACGCCTGCGCTGCACGAAATCCCAATTCCTCTACGTTCTCCACAACGCCCTTGTCACGGAACATCTGGGCGAAGGTCACTTCACAGGGTAGATCCGGGAAGCATTCGTAGTTTTCGCCGGCCTGTGCTTTTCGTTGCTTCATGCTGCCTTCAAAGGCTTCCTTCAGCTCTCCTGCGGTGTAGTGAGCGCCATAAAAACCGAAGAAAACAGCCGTCTTTTCCCAGGTTTTTTGGTCCTCTTCTGTATGGATATCTACAAGCGTGCCGTAAAGGTCAAAGATCAAGTCTGTGTATCTCATATTACCACTCCTTTTCGTTATGTTACCATATTTTGATGCGGATGTACAGATAAAATAACCCGGCAGCCCATGTCTGCCGGGTTTTCTTACATGCGATCGAGTTTGTCGTTGATCTTCTCCTTGGCGTTGCAGGCGGCATCTTCTACGGCATAGGCCGCTTTTTGGATGGCTTTCTTTGCGGTGCAACCCCGGGGCAGCATGGCGGCGGTGACGGCACCGGCGGCCAGACCCACGCCCATGGAAATGGCAAGTCCTGTCAGTTTCATAAAACTCCCTCCCTTCGGCCTTAGTATGCCCGATTAACCTGCCATATTTCCTGGAAAATTGCGAATTTCCGACAGCTTCACCCAGTTTCCTATTGTTTTTCCCTGTTCTTCTGTGCTATAATAAAGAAAAATGTCGGAGGGGATACTATGTCTGTTGATATTTTGCAGGAAAAAATCCGAAAAACCAAATGTCCCATCATTGTCGATCTGTCCATGCTGCCGGAGCATATTCCGGCCCAGTTTGCTGAGGAAAAAACCGAGGCTGAGGCCATGAACGCCTATGCCCGTCAGCTGCTGACAGCGCTGAAAGGAAAAGTGCCTGGTGTCCGCTTCAATTTTGATCAGTGGGCCATGCTGGACAGCCTGGCGCTACTGCGGGAACTGACGAATTTTGCAAAAGAACAGGGCTTCTATGTGCTGCTGGACGGCCCTGCTATTTTGACTTCCTGGGCTGCTCAGCGGGCAGTGAGCCTTTTTGATACCATGGCTGCAGACGGAATGATCCTGTGCCCCTACGCCGGTTCCGATGTGGTGCGGCCTTTCGTGGAGTCTTGTAAGCGGGATCACAGTGTATTCTTTGCGGTCCGTACGGCCAATAAGTCTGCCGCAGAACTGCAGGATATGATGACCGGCTCCCGCCTGGTCCATGTGGCGGCAGCTGATCATGTCAAGCGTTTGGGCGAGACCATCGTGGGCAAGAGTGGCTATAGCAACATCGGAGCTTTGACAGCAGCTACCAGTGGAAACGCCGTCATGGGTCTGCGCAGCAAATATAACCGCATGTTTCTGCTGGTGGATGGCTTGGACTATCCCGGCGGCAACGGGAAAAATTGCAGCTACGGCTTTGACCGTTTGGGTCACGGCTGCGCTATGAGCGTCGGCCCGGCCATTACGGTCGCCTGGCAGGAAGGGGAGGGGCTGGATCCTCTGACCGCTGCTATCCAGGCTGTTGAGCGCATCCGTAATAATATGAACCGCTACATCACCATTTTGTGATCTATGTAGCCCGGACCACCGGGCTTAGTAACGAGGTCCGGCATACTGCCGAGGCATTTGGCTACTGCCGGTGGCATCGGTGCTGCTGGGCATCGTGGGCTTGCTGGCGGCGCTACTGGGCTGGGTGACGACCGGCTGGGGCAGGGTTGCCTTGGTGGTAGGCTGGGTGGCCTTGGTGGTCGTGGCGGTGCCGCTGCCGCTGCCGGTGGTCATGGTAGTGTCCGTGTCCTGAGAACGGCAACCGCTGAACATTGCCATGATCAGAATCAGGGTCAAAGTAAAGATACCTGCTTTTTTCATTGAATTTCCTCCTGTTCTTTGGAATTCGATGCTATTATCTCCGAAACGGCAACAAATACACTGGTAATTTGTGCTGAAAGGAAAGTTAGCGATAGGTAACTAAAAAGTTTGGATTTTCCTGTTTTTTGTGTTGCTTTTTTCTGCCGTTGCCTGTATAATATTTGTGGATTATTAAAAAACAAAGGGGATTTGTTATATGAAGAAGCTCGCTGTTAAGAAAGACTCTCAGTGCATGGCCTGCCTGCAGTGCGTTCAGGCCTGTTCTGAAGCATTCTACAAGGATTTTGACGTGACCCTCAGTGCGATCCAGGTCGGTGTTGCCAAGAACGGCGATGCCAAGCCCATGGTCTGCATCCAGTGCGGCAAGTGCATGAAGGCTTGTGAGCACGGCGCCATCACTCAGAACGAGAAGACCGGCGTTTACATGATCAACAAGAAGCTGTGCGTACAGTGCGGCAAGTGCGTTGAGGTCTGCCCCATGAAGGTCATGGTACATAAGGAAGGCAATCCCGTTTCCAAGTGCATCGCCTGCGGCATCTGCGCCAAGGCTTGCCCCATGGAGGTTCTGGAGATCGTCGAGAAGTAATTATATGCATCAAAGACGGTTGCTTTCGCAGCCGTCTTTTGTTAATCTATTTGGCGTTTCGATATAGAAGGGAGGTATTGTAATGAAACGAAGAACTATATTGGTTATAATCCTGTTGTTATTTTTGCTGATTGGCTGTGTGCGACAAACTCCGGGTACTGGGGATAGGGGAGATTCCATGTCTGCAGGCACCAGTTCCTTGGTTACCCAGATACCAACGCTTTCCACTGAATTCCCCATTCCGACCGAACCGACAATAACCACGATCCCAACAGTACCGACGATCCCGACTGTGCCAACGGTACCCACAGTTCCGACAGTACCTACAGTACCCACGGTACCCACAGTTCCGACAGTACCTACAGTACCCACAGTTCCCACAGTACCGACAACACCCACATTTCCCACCGAACCCGCTATAACAACGCAACCCTGGGAAGTTTATTCAGTTGTCAGCTATGTGCCAAGTGTGGAAAATAACGGAATTACATACACCGGCTTACCCTCCTTGCCGACAATAGACTATCTGGTACAGGATCCGGAAAATCTTAGGCAATTCTCGGAAAACAGAATTGACTTTTCCTTTGGTGCGGCCAGCGGCGGTAAACCCCATAGGATAACCGAAGAGAATCAGGCACGCTTTGATGACTGGGGTACGAATGCGCTGGCTTGGGATAATCTGTCTGAGGATAAGGTGCTGTATTTGACATTCGATTGCGGTTATGAATATGAAAATATTACTTCCCTGATGTTGGATACCCTGAAGGAAAAACAGGTCAAGACCACCTTCTTCTGCACAATGTCCTTTGTGCGCTCTGTGCCGGAGGTGGTGGCTAGAATGATAGATGAGGGCCACATTGTGGGTAATCACAGTATGTCTCACCCGTCTGATTGTGCAGCTTTAAGCCGGGAGGAGCTGGCATTGGAGGCCTTGGCACTGGATAACTACCTGCGGGTTAATTTTGGCTACAGCACAAAGTATTTCCGCTTTCCCAGCGGTGTGTATTCGGAAAATGCGGTTGAGCTCCTTGACAGTGTGGGTTATCGGTCGGTTTTCTGGTCGATCGCCTATGCGGATTGGGACCCGGAAAACCAGCAGGGGCCGGACACGGCTTTTGCGACACTTGTGGAGCGTCTGCACTCCGGTGCTGTGATTCTGCTGCATACCACATCCCCGGACAATGCGGCAATTCTGGCAGATTTTATTGATTATGCTATTTCTCAGGGCTACCGTTTTGCCACGCTGGATGAATACCCCGGTTGGCAGCGGTAAGTTAAACTGACAATGAATGCCATATTCGAAGGGCAGGGTTCGCTCCTGCCCTTCGTGAAATTTCATCTTAGCTGGTGAAGACAATTCGTATGTATGAACAGGGCGAGGCCGCCCTGTTTTAATTATTTTTAAAAACCTGATTGTGATAATTGCATTCTCAGCTGCGGTATGTTATACTGGTTATAATAAAACACCCGGAGGCGTTTATGACTGAATTAACCGTTTTACAGAAAACAATGGCAGATTTTGCCCATGTTTGCCAATTAAAAATGAATGAGTCTATGGCCCGGCATACTTCCTTCCACATTGGTGGTAGAGCCGAGGTCATGGCCTTCCCCAAGACCCGGGAGGAGCTGGCTTCCGTTCTGCGTATTGCTGCAGAATTGTGTCATATGCCCGCGATTTTGGGCGCAGGAACCAATGTGCTGGCGCCGGATGCCGGTATCTCCGGAATTGTGATCTGCCTGAAGGATTGCATGGACGGCATGGAGCTGCTGGACGAAATTCGCATTCGCGTCATGGCCGGTGTTACTATGACCCGGGCTGCCATCTTTGCAGCCAATCATGGCCTGGGCGGTATGGAGTTTGCCCACGGCATTCCCGGCACCATCGGTGGCGGTGTATTTATGAATGCCGGAGCCTATGGCGGTGAGATGAAGGATATTGTCGAAAGTGTAGAGATCATGGATTTTAGTGGAAATATCCGGGTATTTTCCAATGAAGAAATGGGATTTTCCTATCGCCATAGTGTGCTGGAGGGTAAGGACCTGATCGTTCTTTCCGCAACGCTGCGTTTGGAAAAAGAGGAGCCGGAAACCATCAAGGCCAAAATGCGGGAACTGCAGACCAAGCGTTCAGCATCCCAGCCGCTGGATATGCCCAGCGCCGGTTCTGCCTTCAAGCGCCCTGTGGGTGGCTATGCTGCTGCCCTCATTGACCAGGCCGGTCTGAAGGGCTATCGCGTGGGCGATGCAGCTATTTCCACCAAGCATGCTGGCTTTGCTGTCAACCTTGGCAGTGCCACTGCTTCCGATGTTCGAGCCCTGCTGCAGCAGGTCAGTGACATCGTCTTTGAGAAAAACGGAATCCGGCTGGAGCCGGAGGTTCGTATCTGGTAATAACGAAAGGAGGGGATCGGATGGCAGCATCCTTTTCAGCCAATACCAAGGCAGAGATCTGCCGTTATTTCCCCCAAAAGAATTGCTGCGCTTTGGCCGAGTGCTTTGGCATTCTGCTGTTCTGCAACAGCTTTGGTGATGACACCGTGCGTATCATCACCGAGAGCCGGGAATTTGCCTGGATATTGCCGAAGCTCTTTCACAAGGCCTTTGGCCTGGAGTTTGACAGCTATCCCAGTCTGGAATCTCCCGGTAAGCTGATTTTTCAGATTTATGAGCCGGAGAAAATCGAAATCATCATGGCCTCCTGCGGCTTCTCCCGGGGCAGCACTCTGTCGCTGCATCTGAATTTGCCTTTGGTGGAGGATGAGTGCTGCCGCACTGCTTTTCTGCGGGGTGCCTTCCTTGCCGGCGGTAGCGTCACTGACCCGGAAAAGGGCTACCATCTGGAACTGACGACTACCCACGGTTTTGTGGCAAGGGAAACCTATGCCCTCATGCACGATGTGCTGGGCTTTAGCCCCAAGACCGCCAGCCGTGGCGGCGGCCAGGTGCTGTATTTTAAGCAAAGCGATCAGATCTCCGATTGCCTGGCATTCCTTGGCGCCTCCGTGGCTTCCATGGGTGTTATGGAAACCAAGTTGGAGAAGGAACTGAACAATAAGGTCAATCGCCGCTGCAATTGCGACGAGGCCAATACATCCAAAGTCGTGGAAGCTGCCCAGGAGCAATTGGCTGCCTTTCGAGTCCTGCGTCAGCGTGGGATCGTGGAAAAGCTTCCAGGTAAAATGCAGCAGGCCATTGTTGCCCGGGAAAAGCATCCGGAAGCATCGCTGACGGAGCTGGCAGCCATGATGGATCCGCCAATCTCCAAGCCTGCTATGAACAGCCGGCTGAAAAAATTGGTACAAATGGCAAAGGAGGCTACCGTATGAGCTTTGTACATCTGCATGTCCATACTGAATATAGCCTCCTGGACGGTGCTTGCCGCATCGGCAGCATGATGGACCGGGTCAAGGAACTGGGCCAGACCGCCATTGCCATCACCGACCACGGTGTCATGTACGGCTGTATCGATTTCTACAAGGCTGCGAAGGCCGCCGGTATCAAGCCCATCATTGGTTGCGAGGTCTATGTGGCCCGTCGCCGCATGGAAGACCGTGTCCATGGCATCGATAATGATCCCTACCACCTGGTGCTGCTGTGCGAGAATCGCAAGGGTTACGAAAACCTGTGTCTGCTGGTTTCTGAAGCATTTATGCACGGCTTTTACAGCAAACCCCGGGTGGATCTTGACCTGCTGCGCAAGCACCATGAGGGCCTCATTGCTCTTTCAGCGTGCCTGGCTGGTGCCATTCCCCAGTACCTGATGGAGGAAGATTACCAGGCTGCCAAGGACTATGCCCTGCAGCTGCAGGATATATTCGGCAAGGACTATTTTTTCCTGGAACTGCAGGATCATGGTATCCCGGAGCAAACCCCCGTCAACCAGGGTGTCATGCGTATCTCTCGGGAAACTGGGATACCTCTGGTCGTCACCAATGATGCCCACTATCTACGGAAAGAGGATGCCGAGATGCAGGATGTGCTGCTTTGCATCCAGACCGGCAAGACCGTTGATGATGAAAACCGCATGAAATTCCAAACCCAGGAATTTTACTTAAAGAGTGAAGAAGAACTGCGGGAACTTTTCCCAAACTGTGACGAAGCCATTGAAAATACCGCCAAAATTGCAGAGCGCTGCGATTTGGAATTCGTATTCAATCAGTACCATCTGCCTTCCTTCCCTGTGCCGGAAGGCTATACCAATGAGCAGTATTTCCGCAAGCTCTGCTATGAGGGCTTCGAGGAACGCTATGCCAATCCTCCGGAGCATTATTTGGAACGGCTGGAATACGAGATCGGTGTCATCAGCCGCATGGGCTATGTCAACTATTATCTCATCGTATGGGACTTCATTCGCTATGCTAAGGAGCAGGGTATTCCCGTTGGCCCTGGTCGTGGTTCCGGTGCAGCATCCATTGTTGCCTACTGTATGCACATCACGGAAGTGGATCCCATGCAATACAGTCTCATTTTTGAGCGCTTCCTGAACCCGGAGCGTGTCAGCATGCCCGACTTCGATACCGATTTTTGCCAGGAACGTCGTGGCGAGGTCATTGACTATGTGACCCGCAAGTACGGTGCCGACCATGTGGCCCAGATTGCCACCTTCGGCACCATGGCTGCCCGTGGCGCCATCCGTGATGTGGGTCGTGCACTGAACTTTACCTATGCAGAAACCGATGTGGTGGCAAAGCTGGTGCCCACCACGCTCCATATCACCCTGAAGGATGCCCTGGAAGTCAGCCCTAAGCTGAAGGAAATGTATGACAACGATCCCAGGGTGAAACTTCTCATCGATACGGCAAGAGCCTTGGAGGGTATGCCCCGTAACACCTCTACCCATGCCGCCGGCGTGGTCATCACCGCTGACCCGGTGTGCAGCTATGTGCCGTTGTCCAGAAACGACGAAACAATCGTCACCCAGTACACCATGACCACCATCGAGGAGTTGGGTCTGCTGAAAATGGATTTCCTGGGTCTGCGCAACCTGACGGTAATTCGTGATGCAGAACTGCAGATTCGCCAGTATCAGCCGAATTTTGACATGTCCCGCATTCCCGACAATGACCCTGAAACCTTCCAAATGCTGGCCGAGGGCAAGACCCAGGGCGTGTTCCAGCTGGAAAGCCAGGGCATGACCGGTGTCTGCGTGGGCATGAAGGCGGACTCCGTTGAGGATATCACGGCAATCGTGGCCCTCTATCGGCCCGGCCCCATGGATTCCATCCCTACCTTCATTGAGAACAAGCTCAACCACAAGAAAGTCACCTATAAGTGCCCCCAGCTGGAGCCGATACTGAAGGTTACCTACGGCTGCATCGTCTACCAGGAGCAGGTCATTGAGATATTCCGGCAGCTGGGTGGATATACCATGGGCCAGGCGGACAATATCCGCCGAGCCATTTCCAAGAAAAAAATGAAGATCATCGAGGAAGAGCGAAAGGTCTTTGTCTACGGTGATCCGGAAAAGAATATCCCCGGCTGTGTGGGTAACGGCATCTCCGAAGCTGTGGGTCAGTCCCTTTATGACGAGATCGTGGCCTTTGCTAACTACGCCTTCAACAAGGCTCATGCGGTGTGCTACGCCGTTGTGGCCTACCAGACGGCCTATTTAAAGTGCCATTACCCCAAGGAATATATGGCAGCGCTGATGACCTCGGTGCTGGATTCTGCGGTGAAGATATCCGGCTATATTGCTGAGTGTAAGGAAATGGGCATTGCGGTACTGCCGCCGGATGTGAACCATTCCCTGGATAATTTCAGCGTGGAGGGCGATGCTATTCGCTTTGGCATGGGTGCTGTGAAGAACGTTGGCCGTGGCCTCATTCGCAGCATGGTGACCAAGCGGGAAGAAGACGGCCCCTACAAATCCCTGGAGGATTTCCTGCAGCGTATGGGTGATGAGCTCAACAAGCGGGCCGTGGAAAACTTTATCAAGTGCGGAGCTATGGATTGCTTCGGCAACCACCGCAGCGAGCTGCTTGCCGTCTACGAGCAGATGATGGATTCCATCGCTGATTCCCGAAAGAAGAACATCGAGGGCCAGATGGGTCTGTTTGCCATGCTGGAGGATGAGGACAAGGCTGCTGCCATCCCCATCCCCAAACTGCCGGAATTGCGAAAAGTGGATCTGATGACCATGGAAAAGGAAACCACCGGCATTTATCTGTCCGGTCACCCCATGGACGATTACCGCAAGTACCTGCGTAATACCCATGTGATGCCTATCGGCAAGCTGATGGGGGAGGAATGCCCCTGTCGGGATGATGATATCGTGTCCGTGGCGGGTATCGTGCAGACTGTGAAAATGAAGACCACCCGTAACAACTCTATGATGGCCTATGTCACCGTTGAGGATGATACGGCATCCATCGAAATGCTGGCCTTCTCCAATGCCCTGACCCAGTACGGTGCCTACTTAAAGGAAAACGAGGCGGTGGTTATCACCGGACGGCTGAGCTTGCGGGATGATAAGGATCCCCAGATCGTGGTCAATCGGGCCCGTCCTATCACAGATTTTTCCGAGGTGGAACCTGCAGCGATGCCGGTGCGGACACCCCAGCAACCCTTACAGGGTACCCTGTGGCTGCAGCTGAAGAGCGAGGAAGATCCTGCCTTCCGCAAAGTCCGTGCCATCGTCAATATGTTCCCCGGTGACAGCCAAATCAAGGTCTTTTTCGCCGACACCCGAAAGATCCGTGGCGCTTTGGCGACCCTAGATCCGGGCATGGTGACGGAACTTCGGAATCTTCTGGGAGAGGGAAATGTTGTGCTAAAATAACTTCCCTTTTTCAATATATTGTGTTATAATGAATTGATTGAAATTTGAAGGAAAGGAGCGCAGAACCCATGCGTGCGAAACTTCGGATATTGTGTGTTTTTCTTGCTGTGAGCCTGCTGCTGTCGGGCTGTGTGCTGGGTACTTTGGACGAGCTGTATTGCCTGCCGAAGCGGTCGGAGGAGTATGAAAACCTCCAAGCTGTGGTGGACAAAGCCATGGCCGGCCTTGAGTATTGCGCTCCTACCTACGGCGATCACCGACAGTTTTTGCAGACCGCGGACCTGGACGGTGACGGAGTCGATGAATTCCTGGTTTTTGCCAAGGACGGCAGCGACAAGCCACTGAAGATCCTGATATTCTGTCAGCTGGCCTCCGGTTATGTGCTGATGGACACCATAGAGGGCTATGGCTTCGGTTATGACTTTGTTACCTATGCGCAGATGGACGATAAGCCGGGCCTTGAGGTCATTGTTGGCCGCCAGGTCAGTGAGCAGGTGCTGCGTTCCGTGTCGGTTTACCGTTTTACCAGCGGCTTTTCCCGTCACCTGCTCAGCACTTCCTACACCCAGATCGCAACCATGGACCTGGACAGTGACGGTGTCAGTGAGATGTTCCTGCTCTCGCCCGGTACTTCGGATAAGAGCTACGGTACAGCCCGCCTTTATAGCTTCTATGATGGCGAACTGCAGCGCTCTCCGGAGATTCTGCTGTCGGCATCCATGTCCGGCTTCAAGATGCTGGTGCCGGGAAAGCTCCAGGACGGCGAGAATGTGATCTATGTGACCTGCTCATCTGCAAATCAGACTCTGATTACGGACATCTTTGCAATGGAAGGTAAGCAGCTGGCCACCTTTGCCTCTGGTATCGTTTCCAATTCCATCCACAATTTCTATGTCTATCCCGAGGATATCGACAATGATGGTGTATTGGAATTGCCACGGACCGTTGCGTTGGATACGATCGGGGAGAATCAGCAGCAGGAATACCTGGTACAGTGGTATGCGCTGGACAGCCAGAACGAAGCGACGGTCAAACGTAGTACCTACCAAAACTTCCTGGACAACTGGTATTTGGATCTGGAGAATTTTAATACGGACCAGATGGCAGTGGATCAAACGGAAGAAGCTTGCACCTTCTACTACGGTGATGAAAAGCTGTTTACCATTCAGGTTTTGACCGATGCTGACAGGGAAGAGCAGGCACTCCTGCCCGGCCGTACCATCCTTTACCGGGGCGAAAGCAGCATTTATGTGGCAGAACTGGAAGACTATGCCATTGAGCTTGGCATTGATAAGATTTTACTGAAGCAGTTTCACCCCATCCGGGTGGATGTAAATACGGAAAGGGATTGACAGCATGAAAAAAGTACTGATTTTGGAAGATGAAGACAATATCCGCAGCTTTGTTGTGATCAATCTGCGTCGTGCCGGATATGAGGTCGTTGAAGCTGCCTGTGGACAGGAGGCCCTGGACAAGATCCAGGAGCATGCCGACATTGTTGTGGCGATCCTGGACATCATGTTGCCCGATATCGACGGTTTTGAAGTCTGCCGCCGAATCCGTGCCACCAATAAGCAGCTGGGCATCATCATGCTCACTGCCCGTACCCAGGAAATGGACAAGGTTACAGGCCTGATGACCGGCGCCGATGATTACGTGACCAAGCCTTTCTCTCCTGCGGAACTGACTGCCCGCGTGGATGCCCTTTGCCGCCGTATCGGCAAGGAAGTGGCTGCCAGCGAAGTGCTGAAGCAGGGGCCCTTCACTATGAATACCCGAAACCATACCCTGGATAAGGAAGGTGCCCGCATCCGTCTGACCCAGGTCGAATACAACATTATGAAGCTGTTTATGCAGAATCCCGGCAAGGCCTTGTCCCGTGAGGATATCCTCAGCGAGGTTTGGGGCAGGGAATATGAAGGCGAACTGAAAATCGTCGATGTCAATATCCGCCGTCTGCGGATCAAGATCGAGGACGATACCGCCAATCCTACCTATATCACCACCGTTTGGGGTTTCGGCTACAAATGGGGTGCATGATCCAATAATTTTCATGGAAAGAAGGTGTCAGCATGAAACGACGCAACAGTCTGCGTGGCCGATGGATGGGCAATACGGTTTCTACCTTCTGCGCGCTGGGTCTGGTGTGTGTTCTACTGATCACCGGCACCTTTGGCCTGTACTATTATGCCAATATGCGCTCGGACCTTTCCGCCAAGGCTCTGCAGACCAGCCAGTTCTTTGCCGGCTATATCGGTCAGAACTATGACGATTACTATCAGTCTTGTGTGACCTATGCCCAAACTTTTGAGATGGGCGATCATCTGGAACTGCAGTTTATCAATGCTGATGGTCTGCTGGTTGCTTCCTCCTACGGTCACTGGGCCGGTAAATCTCCGGCTACCTCCGAGATCAAGGAGGCCATGCAGACCCGTTCTATCAAGACTTTCACCGGTCGGGATCCCTTGACCGGTGAGTATATCATCGCCGTTTCCGGCGCCATGATCTACAGCAGCGGTGAGGTCGTGGGCGTTCTGCGCTATGTCACTTCCACCCGACTTGTCAACCGTCAGATCCTGTTTATCGGACTCATCGCCCTGTGCGCCTTCCTGGTGCTGCTGGCGGTGCTGCTGCTGACCAGCGGTTACTTTATCCGTTCCATTCTGATCCCTGTTGACGAGATCACGGAAAAGGCAAAAAAGATCCAAAGCGGCAGTTATGGCGTACAGATCCAAAAGAAATACGAAGACGAGATCGGCGCATTGGCCGATACGATCAATGAAATGTCGGTGAAACTGAATCTGAACGAAAAGATGCAGACCGACTTCATTTCCAACCTCTCCCATGAGCTGCGCACTCCGCTGACGGCCATCAACGGCTGGAGCGAAACCCTGCTGGACGATGATAGCCTGGATGAGGAGACCAGACGAGGTGTGAAGATCATTTCACGGGAAGCCAAGCGCCTGACGGAGATGGTCGTTGACCTGCTGGACTTTACTCGCTGGCAGGATGACCGGCTGAAGCTGAACGTAGAACTGGCCGACATCCGCACGGAGTTTGAGGATACGGTCTTTATGTACAGTAGCCGTCTGTCCCGTGACGGCATCGAACTGGAATACCTGGATTCTGATGACGAGATTCCCATGATCCCCTGTGACCATGCCCGTCTGCGACAGGTTTTCCTGAATGTTTTGAATAACGCTGCCAAGCATGGCGGAGACGGAAAACGGATCGATGCATCCATGACCTACGAAGATGAACAGGTAGTGGTGCGTATCCGTGACTACGGCCACGGCATCCCCGAAGCGGAGCTGCCGTTGGTGAAAAAGAAATTCTACAAGGGCAGTTCCAAAGCCCGTGGTACTGGCATCGGTCTTGCTATCAGCGACGAGATCGTGAATATGCACGGCGGTAGTTTGGAGCTGAGCAATGCGGTCGGAGGCGGCACGCTGGTGACCATCCGGCTTCCCTCTGCCCAGTAAGGAGATACCATGAGCAATAGTGAAAAGTTTAAGACGACCATCGGCGGCCAGGCGCTGATCGAGGGTATTATGATGCGTGGCCCCAAGAAGGATGCCATTGTCATTCGGGGCAAGGAAGGCCTGACGGTTGAAGTAAAGGACCGGAAGCTGAATCCTCCCAAATCTATTAAAAGCTGGCCCTTTTTCCGTGGCATGTTTACCTTCTTTGACTCCCAGGTCACTGGCACGAAAGCGCTGATGCGCTCTGCCGATCTGGCCCCAGAGGAGTACGGTGCCGACGAGCAGCCTTCCAAGCTGGACTTGTGGCTGGAAAAGAAGCTTGGTAACGAAAAATTCCAGGAGTTTGTCATTGGTTTTGCGGTGTTTCTGGGCCTGGCCATGTCCATTGGCCTGTTCTTCCTGCTGCCTGGCCTCATCAGCGGTCTGATGGACCAGTGGATCCCCAATAACCTGGTGCTGAACTTGGTTGAGGGTCTGATCCGCATGGTGATTTTCTTGGTCTATATGCTGCTGGTATCCAGGATGAAGGAAATGAAGCGGGTATTTGCCTACCATGGCGCCGAGCATAAGACCATTCGCTGCTATGAGGCAGGTCTGCCTCTGACCATTGAGAATGTGCGTCAGCAGACCCGTCTACATCCCCGCTGCGGTACCAGCTTCCTGCTGGTGGTAATGGTCATTTCCATCCTGGTATTCTCTGTGGCATCTTCCTTGCTGCTGAGCCTGGTGCCGGCATTGAATGATCTGTACGGCACCTTCCTCTACCGGCTGATTATGATCACCTTTAAGCTTCTGCTGCTGCCGCTGGTTGTGGGTATTACCTACGAACTGAACCGCTGGATCGGTCGCCATGACAACTGGCTGACCCGGATCCTCAGTGCTCCCGGCATGTGGATGCAGAACTTTACCACCAATGAGCCCGATGACTCCATGATCGAGGTGGGCATCGCAGCCGTTGAGGCAGTGCTGCCGGAGAAGGAGGGCGAGGACCTTTGGTAAAGAAGTATTCTCAGCTCTACCTGGAGGCCCGTCGGTCCTTTATGACCATGGAGGAAGAGCAAATGGCTAGTGTCCTGGCCCGAAGTCTTCTGTGCTATGTATCCGGAAAGACCCGTGAAGAAATCGTATCGGACCGTGAAAAGTACGCCTCCGAAGAGGTCTGTGAGGCCATGGAAACCGCTGTGCAGCGGGTACTGGCTGGCGAGCCCCTGGCCTATGTGTTGGGCGAATGGAGTTTCTACGGCATGACACTGTTTGTGGACAAGAACGTGCTGATCCCCCGGGATGATACCTGCGCCGTGACCCAGCTTGCTATCAAGCGGGGCCTTTACCTGGATCAGAATCCCAGGATCCTGGATCTGTGCACCGGCTCCGGCTGTATCGGTCTTGCTATTGCAAACCGGATCAAGGATGCCCGAGTAACGCTGGCGGATATTTCTGCCGATGCCCTGGCGGTGGCCCGCAAAAATGTGGCCCGTCACCAGTTCCAAAGCCGGGTGGTCTGCGTGGAAGCAGATGCTCTGGCAGAAGCTCCTGCGCTTTTGGGAC
>JAZUBW010000028.1:0-31560 GCA_045638785.1 Faecousia sp. | reverse complement strand
TTCCAGATCGCTGTGCATCTGAGCCAGGGTCTTCTTGTCGATGTTGTAAATCAGAGCAACACCAACGAACTGGCAGATAGCGCTGAACGTGTACAGACCGGCAACCAGCCAGCACAGTCTGCTGGCGGTTTCAGCGGACTGTCCGATGGTACCCAGGGAAGAGACATAGCCGATCAGAGGAGTGCCCATGATGGCGATGACGGCTGCGGGACCGACACCCTGAGCCAGCTTACGGAAGAAGGAGTGCAGTGCGTAAACAACGCTCTCCTCACGCTTACCGAACTTCCACTCCTGATAATCGATGGCATCACCCATCATAGCCCAGGAAACGCAGTTATAGAAGCCCATGCCAAGGCCGAAGAAGATCAGACCGCCCATATACACCAGCAGCTGAATGTTCATGGGGCACAGGGGGAAGAGACACAGGATGGCACCGCCAACCAGGCCGGCGATGGAGCCAATAGAGGCAACTTCCTTCTTGCCGTACTTCTTGACCAGCTTGGTAGCAAAGGGCATGAAGATGAACATGGGCAGGAAGCCGACCATCATAACCAGGCCGGACAGAGAAGCCTGACCGAAGTGGGTAGCGAACATAATGGTGTTGGCGGTGGAAGCGGACTGCATGCCCAGGAACATACCCATGGCGGCGATGGTGCAGCCAACAGCGGGACGGTTCTTCATGAAGGTGCCGAAGGACTTGATCAGGTTGACCTTCTCGCCTTCCTGGTTCAGCTGAGCATACTCGTCACCACGGATGGTGATGTTCTTGATCATCAGCATGAAGAAGATGAAACCAATGACGCCCATGATCAGGGCTGCCCAGAAGACTCTCTCACCCAGCAGTACTTCGATCTGACCACCGGTCAGGGGGCTCAGGACCTTGTCACCGGCCTGGTAAGCTTCACCGGTCACGGGGTTCTTCAGGAAGTTCTCAGGAGCGAATGCGCTCTCAGCGCCCTCGGGGATCTCGATCTTATCCAGGAACCAAGTGGGGTTAGCGGGATCAAAGGTGACCTTGTTCCAAATCAGCATGGGCAGGATGATGCCAGGCAGCATGCCGCCGACAGCGCCGCCGATAGAACGGAACACGGACAGAGAAGCTCTCTCCTGATCATCGGAAGTAACGATGTTCAGCATAGTGCCGTAAGGAACGTTAGCCATGGTGTAGGCAGCATCCCAAATGATGTAGCCCAGAACGAAGAGAATGGCCTTAACGACGGTGGAAGCACCGGGGAAAGGCAGGAACACGGCAGCGCCGCCAAACAGAAGACCAAGGGCACCGATGAAGATGTAGGTCTTATACTTGCCGATCTTATACTTTCTTCTGTCGTTGTCGATCAGAGAACCGATCAGCGGGTCATTAATGGCGTCCCAAGCCTGCACAAGAAGCAGCAGGATAGAGAACAAACCGGTTTCCAAAAACATAAAGACGAGCCAGAAAGTCTGAACAGTACCCTTCAGACCGAAGCTCATGTTACAGCCAAGGTCACCGGCAGCATAGGCGAGCTTATCGCGAATGCCAAACTTGCGGTAACCCCTTTCGTCCAGCTGGACGGGTTTCTTTGCCATAGGTTTTTCCTCCTTATTTCCTGTGAGGTATACTCACTCGAATATACACTATTATAAGTCCAAATTTGCCGATATCGCAAGGGACAAAATGTCACTTGTGTGACACTTAGTATACATAATTTAAACTCCTATATTAGCGAAAATTCACAAAAACGGTTGCATTTTTCCTATAAGATGCTATAATGGGCAAAGATCGACAGAAAAGGAAAACTTTTAATGTACAAACAGTGTAAAACCGAACGCTCCGCAGCCAGACAACGCGATTTTGAACAGGGTTTGATGGAGCTGATGATGATAAAGCAATATGACGACATTTCTGTTATGGATATTTGCGCCCATCTGCAGATCCCCCGCAAATCCTTCTATCGCTATTTTTCCAGCAAAGATGGCGCCCTCCATGCCCTGCTGGATCATACCATGCTGGACTATGAAAGTTTCAATATGGTGTACTCCGAAGGTGTCACACGGACGCTGCAGCGGGAGTTGACCCAGTTCTTCCTGTTCTGGCAATCCCGGAAGGATCTGCTGGATGCATTGTTTCGCAGCAACATGGGCGGTACACTGGTAGAGCGTGTTATTGCTCACATCTCCGAAGACAGCATTATTCCCAGGCGGTTTCTCTCTGATGAGATTCCTTTTGTCCGCAAGCAGGTAACGTTGTTTTGTGTCAGCGGCCTCATGAGTATGGTGCTGACCTGGCATCGAGAAGGCTACTCCTGCCCTGCCGAAGAAATGGCTGTCGTCACTGCCCGTCTTGTCAGTGAACCGCTGTTTCCCCAACTCAAAGACCAATTGTAATGCAACGCCCGGAAGCATGAATGCTTCCGGGCGAATTTTATTGCATCATGGATTCGAACTCTTCCTCTGAAAGGATAGGAATGCCCAAATCTCTTGCCTTCTTTTCCTTGGATCCGGCATTTTCGCCCACAACTACATAGGTGGTCTTTTTTGACACTGAGCCTGCAGCCTTGCCGCCAAAGGCTTCAATGGCAGCGTTAGCCTCGTCACGGGAGAAGTTTACGAGCGTACCGGTGACCACGAAGGTCATGCCGGCAAAGCGTGTATCTGTCACCGTTTGCTTGGATGCAAAATTCAGGCCGGCTTCCCGCAATCGCTGCAGCATATGCAGGGATTGGGGTGCATGAAACCAGTTGTAGATGCTCTCGGCGGTAACCAGACCCACATCGGGAACTTCTGTCAGCTCCTCAACGGTAGCATTTGCCAGAGCATCCATATTACCGAAATGCTGCGCCAGCACCTTGCCGGTTTTGGCACCAACCTGACGAATGCCCAGGGCAAAGATCAAACGGCTCAAATCCTGCTCCTTGCTAGCTTCAATGGCAGCTAGGAGTTTCTTTGCGGCGGTTTCGCCGGACTTCCAAAGGGATTTTACATCCTCAAGCGTCAAATAGTAGATATCTGCCGGGGATTTGATAAGGCCGTTTTCTGTCAGCGCCTCCACGATGGCAGTGCCGAGGCCCTCGATATCCATGGCATCCCGACTGGTGAAATGGGCAATATTGCGCACCAGCTGGGCAGGACACTCAATACCGGTGCAGCGAAGGAACGCACCTTCCACGTCCCGTTCCACAGCCGCACCGCATACCGGGCAGGTATTTGGCAGATGATATGGCGCTGCAATATCGGGCCGCTTCGTGAAGTCCACTTCCAGAATTTCCGGGATAATCTCACCTGCCTTGCGGATCAGCACTGTGTCGCCGATGCGGATATCACGCTCGGTGATAAAGTCCTGGTTGTGCAGCGTGGCATTGGTGACTGTGGTTCCGGCCAGTCGCACAGGCCGCACCACAGCCTTGGGGGTAAGCACGCCGGTACGGCCAACCTGCACCACAATATCCTCCACCACCGTGGGCTTGATCTCCGGAGGATACTTATAGGCAGCTGCCCAACGGGGGAACTTGGCGGTAGCGCCCAAGCTTTCCCGGTCTGACAGGTCGTTGAGCTTGATCACAGCGCCGTCGATATCAAAGGGAAAGTCTTCCCGGCGCTCGTTAATGGCCATCACCTCGTCGAGTATGTGCTGTGTATCTGTGAAAATACCGCTGGGAATCACCTTAAAGCGACGGTTTCGCAGATATTCCAGACTTTCTTCGTGGGTGGTGAAGTCCATACCGTCAATCAGTTGGATGTTGAAGATCAGAATATCCAGGCCACGCCGGGCTGCGATCTTGGGATCCAGCTGCCGCAGAGAGCCAGCTGCCGCATTTCTGGGATTGGCAAAAAGGGACTTTCCTTCCCTTTCCTGCCGCTCATTCAGCAGGTGGAACTGCTTTTTCGGCATATAGACCTCACCCCGGACAATGAGCCGGGACGGAGCATCAGGAATGGTCATGGGAATGGATCGGATGGTCTTTAAGTTCTCAGTCACATCCTCACCCACGTTACCATCACCACGAGTGGCACCCCGGACAAAAACGCCGTTTTCGTACTCCAGGGCCACCGACAGGCCATCGATCTTTGGCTCCACCGAGAAGGCCGCATGGGGGTACTCTGCTTGGATTTTTGACAGGAAACCGGTCAGCTCATCTTCAGAAAACACATCCTGCAGGCTCATCAGCGGCACAGGATGGGTATATTTCTCAAACTGGCTCAGTGCCATGCCGCCCACACGCCTGGTGGGAGACTCAGGCAGGGCCAGGCTTGGGTTGGCTGCTTCCAGTTCCTCCAGTTCCCGCAACAGCCGGTCGTATTCAAAGTCCGGCATGGTGGGATCGTCCAGCACATAATAACGGTGATTGGCATCGTTGAGCTGTTTCGTCAGCTCTGCGATTCTCTCTTTGGCGTTCATATTAGCCTCCGGTCTGTAAAAAAGTATCTGGTACGGCACCAACGATGATGGTTTCGGCAACCACCATATCGCTGGATACCGGGAATGTAATGGTCTGTCCCAGCACAAGCACAGAAACATCCACAATAACGCTCATGCGCAGCTGGTGCATGGTCTGATTGATGCCAGCGTGGGTAAAACTGCTCTCAAAAGTTGCATCGGAATTGCGGATGGACAGAATCTTCACCGGGATCTCCGGGCCCTTTCCGGACAGTAGTTCCGGTAGGAACAGGCTGCCAAGTGGGATACCCATTTGGGAATGCTCCGTGGACAATATCTGCTCATTGATGATGTTCAGCGTATCAGTCTTCAGGCGGTTGACCTCCCCGATGTTGGTCTTTAGTGCCGTGATCTTGCCTTCCAAGTCTTTCTCAAAATAGACGATTCGGTCGTACTCTACTTTGCCGTTGGCGATCTGCTCAGCGATTGCATCGTTGATGAGATCGGATGTCGAGTTTGTCACCTGGGTCTTTGTCAGATCCACCATGACAGAATCGTACTTTTTCCTCAGGAGAAGGAGTAAAAATACCGTGATCAGCAAAATGACCAGGATCACCCGCAGGATCCGCCGTGTCCACCATCGCATATCCATCCCCTCCCGGAGACATCGTATGTGTATTGGTAGCAGAAAATACCTTATAGCTTCTTCATATGAGCCGAGGCAGCTTTTGCCATTAGCTTTTTCGTACCAACACGGTCAAATGCGATCTCAAGCAGCGCATCGCCGGACATTTTTAGAACACTCAGTACCAAGCCTCTGCCAAAAGCAGTATGATCCACCATATCGCCCTTGTTCAGCTCGATAGGAGGTTTGCTCTGGGTTTGGGCAGGCTTGTATTCCGATTTGTAGGTCGGCTGCGCGGGACGAACATAGCTACGGCTTTCATAGCTGGACTGCTCTCCATAGCGGCTGAAGCCGCCTTTTTTGACGGTGATATCTTCTGGGATCTCCCGCAGGAAACGGCTGGCCATGGCGGCATTGGTGCGGCCGTAGAGCATTCTCTGCCGTGCATGGCTGATGGTCAGGCTCTTCTTTGCCCGGGTAATGGCCACATAGCAAAGACGACGTTCCTCTTCCATTTCCTCGGCATCACCAATGGCACGCATGCCGGGGAATAATCCGTCTTCAAAACCTACCAGGAATACATGGGGAAATTCCAGACCCTTGGCTGAGTGCATAGTCATCATGACTACCGCATCGTCGCTGTCGTTGTACTCCTGGATGTCGGTGTACAGAGCGATTTCTTCCAGGAAGCCGGCAAGAGTCGGAGTTTCCGCATTTTCGCAGTAAGACAGGATGGAGGAACGCAATTCTTTTACGTTCTCAAGTCGGGTCTTGTTCTCCTCTGTGGGCTTCTCTTCCAGCGCCTCGGCGTAGCCGGTTCGGCGCAGAACTTCATCGTAAAATTCGGGCAGGCTCATGCCTGTATCCAGCAGTGCAGCCAGATCCTCCAGCATGATAACAAACTGCATCAGTTTGGCTGCAGACTTCTCCAGCGGTCCATAGGAATAGGGATCAGAGACCACATCGTAGAGTGCCTTGTGATCCGCTACAGCAAGCCGCTCGGCAGTTTCGATGGTCTTTGCGCCAAGGCCTCTTGGAGGATTGTTAATGATACGCTTTAAGCGCAGCTCATCGGCACGATTATGAATGACGCACAGATATGCCAGCATATCCTTGATTTCTGCCCGGTCAAAGAACCGGGTGCCGCCAATGATGCGATACGGAATTGCATTGAATTTGAATGCATATTCCATAGCGTTGGACTGGGCATTGGTGCGGTACAAAATGGCATATTCGCCGAAGTGACCGCCTTTTGCCTTGCCGGCAATGATACGGCTGGCAACAAAGCTGGCCTCTGCTCGCTCGTCGGAAGCTTCATAGACGGTAATGGGATCACCGGCACCGTTGGCAGTCCAAAGGTGCTTGCCCTTGCGGCCCAGGTTGTGGGAGATCACCGCATTGGCGGCATTCAAAATGGCCTGGGTGGAACGGTAATTCTGCTCCAGGCGAATGACCCGGCTGCCCTTATATTGCTTCTCAAAATCCAGGATATTCTCAATGGTAGCGCCGCGGAATCGATAAATACTCTGGTCATCGTCACCCACAACACAGATATTCTCATATCCTCCGGCCAGGATGCTAGTCAGCAGATACTGCAGATGATTGGTGTCCTGGTATTCGTCAACCAAGACATACTTGAATTTCCTTTGATAGTACTGGCGAATATCCTCATTTTCCTGCAACAGCTTCACTGTCAGCAGGATAATGTCATCAAAGTCAACGGCATTGTTTTCCTTCAGTCGGGACTGGTAAATCTGATAGGCCCGGGCCACATGCTTTGCCCGGATATCGCCGCTCATATCGGCACGGGCCAGCATCCGTTCCGGGGTGGTCTGCCGATCCTTTTCTTTGCTGATGATGGCAAGGATGTACTTTGCCGGGAATGTCTTGTCATCCAGGCCCATTTCTTTGATGATGTCCTTCATGATCCGCTCGGAATCAGCGGTGTCATAAATGGTAAAATGGCCGGTATATCCTACCCGCTCGGCGTCACGGCGCAGAATCCGGCAACAGGCGGAATGGAAGGTCATAGCCCATATCTGACTGGCATCAGGATTCAACATATTTACAAGGCGATCCTTGAGTTCGCCTGCGGCCTTATTCGTAAAGGTAACTGCAATAATCTCCCAGGGCTTAACCGGCTCCACAGCGCAAAGCCAGTCAGCATGGTGCTTATCCTGCTGCGTAAGGGGCTCCTGGAGAGTTTCCAAGAAACAAACATCTTCCTCAGTGATAAAATCCGGAATCAAATCGCTGTCGCTGGCTTTCCCGAAACGCATCAAATTGGCTACTCGATTGATGAGTACCGTGGTCTTGCCGGAGCCGGCACCGGCTAACAGCAGCAGCGGGCCTTCGGTGGTCAGCACTGCCTGGCGCTGCATCTCATTTAAGTTGCTGAATTGGGCGGCGATGTACTTCCGCCGGGCAGCAAGATAACGCTGCATTAAGTTTTCGTTCATAAGTTCACCCATTTTCTTTGATGGACCTATTCTATCAAATTTCAGGAGAAAGGTAAAGAGCTTTCACAAATTTTGTGTTGTCATGAAGGCTTTTGCATGGTATGATGTGGAAAACAACAAAAGGAAGAATGCCATGTTATCTCAAATTTTGCAGCAGCTTGGGCCCAACCCCTGGCGCAACAAAATTCAATATTTCGACAGCATCGATTCTACCAATAATTATGCTAAACAAATCGCTGCAAATGGCGCTCCGTCGGGCACTGTAATCATCGCCGGCAGTCAGACAGCCGGTCGTGGCCGCCTGGGACGATCATTCTCCTCCCCTGCCGGTCTGGGTCTGTATTTCAGCGTTATTCTGCGACCCCATTGCAGGCCCACAGAACTGATGCATCTGACCTGCGCTGCCGGCGTTGCCGCCTGCAAAGCAGTTGAAACCGCCACCGGAATCACGCCTATGATCAAATGGACCAATGATTTAATTCTGGGAAAACGAAAGCTTGGCGGGATTCTCACGGAGCTTTCTGTGGACCCAGCAACCGGTATGGTGGCCTGGGTGATCATCGGTATTGGCATCAACTGCTGTCAAAATGCCCAGGATTTCCCGGAGGAGATTCGAAATATGGCTTGCTCCCTTGGTTTGCAGCAGCAGGATATTCCAAAAATGGCCGCCGCACTGGTCAGCGCTATGTCTGAAATGGATGAAACGCTGCTGACCGGGAAAGACAGGATCCTTCACTGCTTCAAAGAACGATGCATCACCATTGGCAGTGAGATTTCTGTGGTCCGTGGTGACACCTTAAAGCATGGCCTTGCCGTCGATATTGACGAAGATGCCGGCCTCATAGTAAGATATCCCGACGGAAGTCGGGAAACCGTCACATCCGGTGAGGTCAGTATTCGTGGAATGTACGGGTATTTGTAAAATTTTCGGATTTTTCATTTTTATGGTTGCATTTTGAAATTGAACTGGTTATAATTATTTTGTAAATTTTTATTTATGGAGGATTCGTCTATGAAAGCTTTTGCTATTATTGCTAAGGTACTGACCGCGCTGGCCGCTATCGCCGGTGTTGTCTACATCATCGCTACCTACGGCGACAAGATCGTTGCTTGGGCCAAGAACCTGCTGAACCGTGACGCCTGCGCCGGCTGCGAGTGCAATGTCGACGGCGAGTGCACCTGCGAGTGCGAGTGCGACGACTGCGACTGCTGCGACTGCGAGTGCGACGAGTGTGAAGAAGAGGCTGAGGAAGCTCCCGCTGAGGAAGCTACCGAGGAGCCCGCTGCTGAAGAGGCTGACTTCGAAGGCTAATTTGCAAACATAAAAACTCCCGGGATCATTCCCGGGAGTTTTTCTATTCGCTTAGATCGTAGTAACCAGCTGTACCAGCATCTGAGTGATCTTCTCCATGTCCTCTGCGGGCACATACTCAAAGCGGCTGTGATAGTTGGCGCCGCCGGTGCAGAGATTGGGGCAAGGCAGACCCATGTAGCTGAGCCGGGCGCCGTCGGTACCGCCGCGGATGGGGACGGTGACGGGGGTAATGCCCACGGCCTCCATGGCCTTCTTAGCACGCTCCACCACGAACATACAGGGCTCGATCTTTTCCTTCATGTTGTAGTAGCTGTCCTTCAGCTTCAGCACCACGGTGCCTTCGCCGTACTTGGCGTTCAGGAAATCGGCAGCAGCCTGCATGACGGCCTTCTTCTCCTGGAACTTGGCCATATCATGGTCACGAACGATATACCACAGGGTGGTCTTTTCCACTTCGCCTTCCATACCGGCCAGGTGGATGAAGCCCTCATAGTTCTCGGTATGCTCAGGTTTCTGGGCAGCAGGCAGCAGATTCTGGAACTCCATGGCGATATACTGGGAGTTGACCATCTGGTTCTTGGCAGAGCCGGGATGGATATTGCGGCCAACGAACTCAACGGTGGCACCGGCAGCATTGAAGTTTTCGTACTCCAGCTCGCCGATGGTACCGCCGTCCACGGTATAAGCATAGTCAGCGCCAAATTTGGCCACATCGAAGCGGTCAGCACCACGGCCGATCTCCTCATCGGGAGTAAAGCCGATCTTGACGGTAGCATGGCTCATTCTAGCCTTCATCAGGAAGGCAGCGGCGGTCATGATCTCAGCCACGCCGGCCTTGTCGTCAGCACCCAGCAGGGTGGTGCCATCGGTGACGATCAGGTGCTTGCCCACATGCTCAGCCAGACCAGGATACTCGGACTGCTTCAGATAGATGCCCAATTCTTCGTTCAGGCAGATATCCTCACCGGTGTATTCCACGATCTTGGTCTTGACATTGGCGCCGGAGCAATCGGGAGCGGTGTCCATATGAGCGATGAGGCCGATGGTGGGCAGCCGGGGATCGCCGGGGATGGTGCCGTAAATGTAGCCATTCTCGTCCATGTGGGCGTCGGTAATGCCCAGAGCCAGCATTTCTTCCACCAGGGCTGCGCCAAGAATCTTCTGCTTGTCGGTGGACGGGCAGGTCTCAGAGTCTTCGTTGGACTGGGTGTCAAAAGAAACATAGCGCAGGAAGCGCTCAACAACAGGATTCATAGTTATTTTTCCTCTCTCAGAAAGATAGAAAAGAGCCGCCGCGGAATGCGGCGGCTCTCGCTTTAGAATAATAATTACTGTGCAGCCTTGACCAGCTCAGCGGTGTCGCGAGCGATCATCAGCTCTTCGTTGGTGGGAACGACCCAGACCTGCACCTTGGAATCGTCGGTGGAGATAAGAGCTTCCTTACCGCGGACGTTGTTTCTCTCGGGGTCGATCTTGATGCCCAGGTAGCCCAGGTACTCGCAGATAGCAGCACCGTTGGAGATCCCGTTCTCGCCAACACCAGCGGTGAAGGTCAGAACATCGATGCCGTTCAGAGCAGCAGCGTAAGCGCCAACATACTTAGCGACTTCGTAAGCGAACTTGTCCAGAGCCAGCTGGCAATCGTCGTTGCCCTTCTTAGCGCCGTCTTCCAGATCACGGAAGTCGGAGGAAACACCGGACAGGCCCAGAACACCGGACTTCTTGTTCAGGATGTTCAGGCACTCGTCAACAGTATAGCCATACTTGTTGCACAGGAACTGAATGACACCACCGTCGATGTCACCGGAGCGGGTGCCCATGGGAACACCGGCCAGGGGGGTCAGACCCATGGTGGTATCCTGGCACTTGCCGTTGAGAATAGCAGCCATGGAGG
Source organism: Faecousia sp. (assembly GCA_045638785.1). Classification (GTDB taxonomy): domain Bacteria; phylum Bacillota; class Clostridia; order Oscillospirales; family Oscillospiraceae; genus Faecousia. The sequence continues at coordinate 20,910 of JAZUBW010000028.1, read as the reverse complement.
AGCCGTTACCCAGGTGGCAGTTGACCATCTTGAACTCGGTCTTGCCGACCAGCTCAGCGGTACGCAGAGCGACGTACTTGTGGGAAGTGCCGTGGAAGCCGTAGCGACGGACATCGTCCTTCTCCAAGTACTCGGTGGGGATGCCGTAACGGTAAGCCTTAGCAGGCATGCTCATGTGGAAAGCGGTGTCGAAGACAGCTACGTTGGGAGTGCCGGGCATAGCCTCCTGGCAAGCACGGATACCCAGCAGGTTTGCGGGGATGTGCAGAGGGCCCAGGGGGGTGCACTCTTCGATGGTAGCCAGAACTACATCGTCGATGATGCAGGAGTCGGAGAACTTCATGCCGCCGTGCAGCACGCGGTGACCGACAGCATCGATTTCGCTAACGGACTTGATAACGCCGTGCTCAGCATCCAGCAGAGCAGCCATAACAGCAGCGATAGCCTCGCCGTGGGTGGGCATTGCGATTTCCTTCTCGATCTTCTTGTCGCCTGCCTTGTGGGTCAGACGGCCGTCGATACCGATACGCTCGCACAGGCCCTTAGCTGCGACGTCGCCGGTCTCGGGGTTCATCAGCTGATACTTCAGGCTGGAAGAGCCGGCATTGATAACCAGAATGTTCATTGGAATCATCCTCCTAAAAAAATATTTTCAAATTTACATTTTTGTGCTATGATAACATTAACAGTATAAACCATAGTTACAAAATTCTCAAGCCCTGTTTTATACTTTTTTGTGAAAAGGCGGGATTTTTTTGCAGATCACGGGAATTATTTGTGAATATAACCCCCTGCATTTGGGTCATCAGAAGCAAATGCGCCATTTGCGCGACCAAGGTCACGCTGTGGTTTGCCTCATGAGCGGTAATTTTGTCCAGCGGGGACACCCGGCAATCATCGATAAAATGGCTCGGGCAAAGGCTGCTGCGGCCTGTGGCGCAGACCTGGTGCTGGAACTGCCGGTGCAGTATGCCCTGTCCTCAGCTGAAGGATTTGCCGCTGGCGGTGTTTCGATTTTATCGAAGCTTTGCGACAATCTCTGCTTCGGCGCTGAGAATGCTGACCTGGATAACTTAATGGCCATTGCCAATGCGCTGTGCAGCGACGCTTTTCGCGAAAATCTTCGGGTGCAGCTGGACGAAGGCTTGTCCTTCCCTGTAGCAAGAGCAAAGGCCATCAGCAAAATGGGCTTGGATGCTACGTTGCTTGAAACACCCAACAATATATTGGCCATCGAGTACTGCAAGGCCATACTGGCACAGAATTCTGCCCTTACTCCCCTGCCCATTCAGCGGCTGGGAAGTTATCACGATGAACTGCCGGATGTGGAAAATCCCTCTGCCTCTGCAGTACGAATTCTAATGAAAAACGGTGAGCAGTGGAAGGCTTTCGTTCCTCAGGAGGCAGAAGCGTTTCTTGAAAATACCTCGTTGCACAGTCTGGAACACAATGAAAAAGCCATTTTGTACCGTCTGCGGACCATGACAGATGCAGAATTTAAAGCCCTCCCTTATGGCTCTGAGGGCCTGTGGCGGAAGCTAATGCACGCCAGCAGAGAGAATAATACCCTGGAGGACATTATTGCTGCCACCAAAAGTAAGCGCTACACCCGTACCCGAATCGACCGGATGATCCTGTGCGCCTTCTTGGGACTCACCGCAGAGACACTCGAGTCACCTGCACCATATTGCCGTGTGTTGGCATTCAATGACAATGGTCGTGAAATTTTGGGCAGAGTCCGGGACAGCGGTTATTTCATCAACATCGGTACTGACACCAAGAACCCCTATCAACAGATTGAGCGACAGTGTACCGCTCTCTACGGCCTCTTTGCAGATCAACCGGAGGCCCCCGATGCAGAAAGCAAATACCGTGTGCACTACCAAAGGGAGCAGGAAAAATGAAAATATTCATCAGCTGCCTGATTGCCTTCCTTGCCTCTGCGTTTCAAGCCTTCGGTATGTACAATGTACACAGCATTTCTCAGATCACAGAAGGCGGAGTGCTGGGCATGACACTGCTGCTGGAGCACTGGCTGACTCTGTCGCCTGCTATTTCCGGTTTTGTGCTGAATGCTGCCTGTTACTTGCTGGGCTGGCGCACCTTAGGTAAGCGCTTTATCAGCTACTCCTTGGTTGCTGCGGCAGGATTTTCCGTGGGCTACGTCATTTGTGAGCAGTTTCCGCACCTGTGGCCGTGGATTGCGGAGCTGCCGCTGTTGGCGTCAATTCTGGGCGCTCTGTTTATCGGTATCGGCGCAGGCATCTGTGTGCGCATTGGCGGAGCGACCTGCGGTGATGATGCCCTGGCCATGAGTTTGAGCCATCTGATGAATGTTCCAATTCAGCGGATCTACCTTGTCACGGATCTGACGGTGCTTCTGCTGTCGCTTAGTTACATTCCGATTCAGAAGATTCTGTATTCTCTGCTGACTGTTGTCTTCTCCGGGCAGATCATCGGCTGGATCCAAACGATAAAGATCAAAAAGCGGCTCGTCTGAGCCGTTTTTCCTTTTGGTCCTGTGGCCAATATCCACATGATATCAGCCGTTCCTGAAAGCAATTTTGTCGTTTCCACCAGTTTTTCAGAAAAAAGCAAAAAATGAGGAATAATCATTGAAAACAGGGAAATTTTGGAGTATAATACCCTCCGATGTTTTCTTTTACAATATGCGCAAATATCAAAACGAAAGGAACGCAAATCATGAAAGAATTGTTCGGCCAGCTGCCCAATGGCGAAAGCTGCTATCTGTATACCATTTCCTGCGGCGATCTCACCGCGAAGGTGACGGACTTGGGCGCAACGCTGGTTCGTTTGTATATTCCCGGAAAGGACGGCAAACTGGACGATGTGGTCCTGGGCTATGACAGCCACGATGGCTATCTGGAAAGCGAGACTTACCTGGGTGCCACCGTGGGCCGCAATGCCAACCGCATGCGCAACGCCTGCTTTCTTCTGAACGGCACCACCTGGAGTGTACCAGCCAACGAGGGCAGCAACAACCTCCACAGCGGCCCGGACGGCTACAATGTTCGACTTTGGTCCGTCATGGCCCATCGTGAAGATTCCATCGTCCTGGCGCTGCAGAGCCCCCACGGCGACCAAGGTTTCCCCGGTAATGCCGATATCCGTGTCACCTACAAAATGGATTCTGACGGCATTCGCATCATTTATGATGCTGTTTCCGACCGCGACACCGTGTTCAACTTCACCAATCATTCCTACTTCAACCTGGCCGGCCACACCCATCCCGAAATGGCAATGGAGCAGATCCTGTCCATGCCTGCCCGATTCTTCAATCCGGATGACGCCGCCAATATCCCCACTGGCGAACTGCGCAGTGTTGAGGGTACACCCATGGATTTCCGCAAGCCAAAGGCCCTGGGCCGGGACATCGGCGCGGATTACGAACCCCTGCATCTGCAGAAGGGCTATGACCACAATTTCGAGGTCTTCTGCAATCCCGCTGCCACACTGACCGATCCTTTCAGCGGCCGCAGCCTGTCTGTCTACACCGATCGGCCCGGCATTCAAATCTACACCGCCAACTTCACCAAGGGTGCAGGCAAGGACGGCATGGTCTATGAGCCCCGCTGCGGTGTCTGCCTGGAAACCCAGTTCTACCCCGATGCTGTCAATCACCCCGAGTGGCCCCAGCCCTTCTATAAGGCCGGTCAGAACTATCACTCCGAAACCAAATACCGCTTTACTTGGTAACAGAAAGACCAGACTTCCGACAGAAGTCTGGTCTTTTTTTAGCTTCGCATGGCTCTTCTCTTGGCAATGTTGATGGGACCTTCCTTCATGTGGCTGATCCAGCTCAGGCTCTTGCCGCAGCCATATACCACACAGGAATCCGGATCATCGGCCAGGGTGCAGCGGATGCCGGTACGGCTTTCAATGAGGCGAGCCATACCGCCCAGCTGGCTACCGCCGCCGGTGAGCGTGATGCCGTTTTCAGCAATATCGCTGACTAACTCCGGAGAAGTATCCTCCAGCACCGACATGACCTCATCAGCAATGGTTCTGGCAGGTCGACGCAGCACTTCATAGATCTCGCTGGAGTGCAGTACCAGTTCTCTGGGCATGCCGCTTTTCACGTCGCGGCCTCGGATGCTCATATTGATATCCTCAGCCGGAGGCTCCACGCAGCCGATCTTGATCTTGATATCTTCGGCGGTGGACTTGCCGATGACCACACCGTGCCAACGACGGACATGGCGGATGATGGCCTCGTCAAAGCTGTCACCGGCCACCTTGATGGAGGAAGAACGGGCGACACCGTTAAGGCTAAGAACCGCCACATTGGTGGTGCCACCGCCGATTTCGACAACCATGTGGCCGTTGGGGCCCTGGATGTCCAGATTGGCACCCATAGCAGCGGCCAAAGGCTCCTCAATGAGGTAGACACGGCGGGCACCGGCCTCGATAGCGGCATTGATGACCGTGCGCTCCTCAACCTCAGTAACACCGCTGGGCACAGAAATGACCACGCGGGGCTTGGGGGTAAACAGGCCCTGGGCAGCTGCCCGGCGGAACAGCACCTGCAGCAACCTAACCGTCATAACATGGTCGGAAATAACGCCATCCTTCAGCGGATGCATGGCAACCACATTACCGGGGGTACGGCCCAGCATATTCTTGGCCTCGGTGCCCACCTGCAGGATTCGGCCGGTATTCTTATCGATGGCAACAACAGAGGGCTCCTTCACAACAACGCCCTTGCCGGCGGCATAGATCAGCACATTGGTGGTGCCAAGATCCACGCCAAGATCATTGGAAAACAGTTTCATATATTTCACCTGTTGTTTCTAGTTTGATGATTTGCCGATGCAACAACGGCAAATTGTACTTCTTTTGCGCCTGCGGTCAGCAGGATTCGGGCGCATTCCGATGCGGTTGCGCCGGTGGTCACGATGTCATCCAGCAGAAGGATCCGTTTTCCCTGGATCTGTTGCGGGTCAAGGACCATATAAGCGCCAAGCACATTGGCACGGCGCTGCGCAAAGCCGACGATCCTGGACTGCTGCCGGTTATGACGGACCTTTTCCAGGGTGCGGACCGGAGTCACGTCAAGCTCTTTACCCACATGCTCTGCCAAAAGCTCAACCTGATCAAAGCCGCGCTTGCGTTTACGTCTGTGGCTGATTGGGATATAAGTGAGAAGATCAAAATCCGTTCGATCTTCCCGCAGAAGCTTCATAGCAAGCAGCCTGCCATAGCCCGCCGCATGGCTGCGGCGGTTATTGAACTTATATCGAAGCAGACTTTTCCGTACGTTTCCTTCATAATACCACAGCGCAGTCCATTGGTCAATAAAAGGATATTTGATTTTTGAAATGGGACAGTCCGGTGCCTCACTACGACACTTTCTGCATAAATCCATCTCCTGAGATTCCAGGAGTTTGCCGCAAAGGATGCACTTTTCCGGAAACAGCCAGTTGGAAAGCCAGGCGATCAGTTTCATTGGCATTTCCCCTGTAAACGCAGTTTCAGCCCCGTGTAACGCCGGTTACGGCGGGCATTTTCCGTCATAGCGGCAACGGTATCCTCCCGCCCCACAATGATCAGCAGCTCTCTTGCCCGGGTAATGGCTGTATACAGGACGCTGCGGCTGAGCAGATACGGTGACCCGCTGCAGGCCGCCAGCACCACAGCCCGGTACTCGCTGCCCTGGCTCTTATGGACGGTCATGGCATAGGCAGGCTCCAATTCGCCAAGCTGGTCAAAATCATAGACCACTTCCCTGTCGTCATAAACAACCGTCATGGTCTCCATGTGGGGATCGATGGCGGTGATATTTCCCACGTCGCCGTTAAAGACACCGGCGCCGACAGCACTACCATCGGTCTTTTTCCACATAATATCGTAATTGTTGCGGATCTGCATGACCCGGTCGCCTTCCCGGAAGGTAAATTCGCCCCATTGGCGCTCTTTTTTGCCGGCAGCAGGAGGGTTGAGCACCGCTTGCAGCCGCTTATTCAGCGCCCAGGTGCCCACGCCGCCCTTGCGGGTCGGAGTCAGAACCTGGATATGCTCCGGTATAATGCCCATATTCTTGGGAAGTCGCTGGGCACAAAGACTTTCAATGGTCTGCCCCACAGACTCTTCGGAGTTACAACGCAGAAAAAAGAAATCGCTTTTGACGTTTCGCAGCTCCGGCATTTCACCATGATTTACCCGGTGGGCATTCATGACGATGAGACTCTGCTGAGACTGGCGGAAGATCCCCGTCAGCCGCACCGAAGGCAGCTGACTGCTGCGAAGGCAGTCGGAAAAAGGCGAACCGGGACCTACAGGTGGCAACTGGTCAGGGTCGCCCACCAAGATCAGCCGTGCGTTTTGCGGTACCGCCTTCAAGAGGTTGTTCAGCAGCAGAACATCCACCATCGACATTTCGTCCACAATGACAGCATCGGCCTTAAGCGGATTATCCTCATCACGGACAAAGTACATCTGCCCGTTGTTTGTATCAATTGTCGCCTCCAGCAATCGGTGAATAGTGCTGGCTTCCTCGCCTGTGACCTCGCTGAGTCGCTTGGCTGCACGGCCTGTGGGTGCTGCTAGCACACACCGAAGACCCATCTGCTGATAGACGGACAAAATACCACGCAAAATGGTAGTCTTACCGGTACCGGGACCGCCGGTCAGAAGCAAAAGGCCAGACTCCACGGAGGCCTCGATGGCCTGGATCTGTTGCTGGGAGTACTCGATGCCACATTCGCTTTGTGCAATCTGCAGCATCCTGGAAAGGACTCTCTGGCGGCTGTATTGGGCTTTGGTGGCTATCAAAAGACGATGCTGAATGTAACACTCGGCTTCATAAAGATCCGGCAAATACACCACCTGGATCTGCGCCAGGGTATCCAAAATCACCTTTTCCTCATTTGCAAGCCGCTCGATGGCAGCCGCAGCGACGGAAAGGTCGATACTTAAAAGTTCTGCGGTTGCAGACAGCAGCTTTTCTAATGGCAGGAAACTATGGCCGGCAGTCAAATTATACTGCAGTTCAAAGAGAATACCGGCTTCTACCCGTCGGGGAGCATCACCTGCTACGCCAAGGGCAATGGCAAACCGGTCAACGGCACCAAAGGGTGCTTCCAGCTCCGTCAAAAGATAAGGATCTTCGTATAACAGCTCCATAGACTGTTCACCGTATAGTTTATAGACCTTGGCAGCCAGTTCCGCAGGCAGCTGGTGGGCGGTCAGAAACTCCATCAGCTGGCGCATGCCCACACGAAGGCAAAATTCTTCACCGATGGCCTTGGCCTTTGCGGCAGAAATTCCGGCCACCTCAGCTAGACGACCGGGCTCCCGCTCCATAATATCCAGGGTACTATCGCCGAATTTCTCAACGATCCGTGCTGCCGTCCGGGGACCGATACCCTTGATGATTCGGCCGGAAAGATAGGCCAGGATCTCCATACTGGACCGGGGCAGCATACGCTCCAGGAATTCTGCCTCAAACTGACGGCCGTAACTGTTGTGGCTGGTCCAGCGGCCGGTGACCATCAGATTCTCACCGGCTGCAGGCATGGGAATGGTGCCAACGACGGTCACCGTCTGTCCGTCCTGGCAGCGAAGCCGCAAAACAGCATAGCCATTGTCATAATTTTGATAGACCACAGCGGCAATGGTGCCCTGCAGGATCTCCATTTCTTGTTGTTGCACGGGCAGGGCACTCCTTTCTGCCTAAGGCTCTGTCAAAAATTCTATGTAAGGATACCTTTTTACGATTACTATTTGCTGCCGTTGGCTGAGATTGCTGTCCGCCACCATCAGGCGGATCTTCAAAAATCCCATTTCATGAAGCCAGCAGAACCGTCGCAGCGTCGCCAGTTCCTCCTCTGGCAGGCACCGAAGGGTCACGCAGCAGGATGATCTGACCGGCAAAAACAGTCCCACTAGCGTCCATAGGGCGCACAATACGCCAAAGGCCGCAAAAAAGCCTAAAATAACAAACCAACACATATGCTTCACCTCAGTATATTCTATGGGGCAAGCGCTATGTTCGTTCTTCTTTTAGTGTACTATATTTTATAGCGGTTGAAAAGCCCCTTTTCGAAAAACTTTTTCACTGCAGAGTGCATAAACTGTCCCATGAGCGTTTCTGCTTAGTTTCTTTCAGGAGGTAGCAATATGACAGAACGAAGTCATGATACGGCAGTAAGCTGCGAATGTCTGCCGCATACCATGTCCATACACGCAAGAAAGATCACGGATGCCTGCCGGGACAAAGATTGCATCGAGGATCTGCGGGTCTATCTGACCCAAAGTTCCCAGAGCACGCTGGATTCTGCCTCCAGTGTGCGGGTACGCTGCGCAGATCTGCTGTTTGCTGATATCGATGTGGAGCCCGTGGCATTTGACCGCCACCATTACTGCGTGGATGTAACCTTCTACTACCGCATTTTGGCAGATGCCGTTGTTGGTACCTGCCGGCCGACGACTCTTTGCGGAATGGCCAGTTTTTCCAAGCGGGCGGTACTTTGCGGTGAAGACAGTCGGGCCCATGTTTTCACCTCCCAGGGTAATCTCTGCTCTGCGGAGTGTCCTGCCAATCGCCCTGTTGCAGTAGTTGATGTACTGGACCCCATGGTGCTGTCATCGAAGGTAAGAGAAGGCTGCGATTGCGTTACCGGCGAACTGGCAGCCCAGATTCCGCAGCAGGTCAAGGGGATGTTTGACGAAGAACTGTGTACAGTCAGCGATCACAGAAGACTCTATGTGACCCTTGGGCAGTTTTCCATCATTCGGCTGGAACGGGAAACGCAGATCGTTGTTGAAGTGCTGGACTATGCCATTCCAAGCAAGGAATGCTCTGAAGCCCCTGGCTGCTGCGCCGAGGATCCCTGTGAAATGTTCAGCCGTATCCCCTTCCCGATCCGCCAGTTCGTGACCAGCGAGTGTGATAACCATGCAATGACAGATCACTACGCCTCGGAGACCTGCTGCAGCGAATCATAAGTACACAAAAACGGCACCTGGTTACAGGTGCCGTAAATTTATTAGATTTCCTCCACCTTAATGGTGTTGGTATTGCCGGTCTTGCCGTTCAGAGGACCCCCGGTGAGCACCACTCGGTCACCCTTCTGCAGGTTCAGCAGCGACTTGGCATGGACGATGCCGTGATAGAACATGACATCCATGGAATTGAATTCATCCACCAACACCGGCAGAACGCCCCAGCTCAGCGCCAGCTTCCGGCAGATCTTCGGGTCTACCGTCATGCCGATGATGGGTACCGGGCAGCGGAAACGGCTGACCATCATGGCCGTCTTACCAGAAACCGAACATACAACAATGCCCTTTGCGTCCACGTCGATGGCCATGGAACAGGTGGCATGGGAGATGGCATCGAGCATATTCTGGATCCGGAAATCGGAGGTAAAGAAACGCTCCCGATAGGAAGTCTGCTGCTCCGTATATTCGGCGATTTCTGCCATGATCCGCACTGCGTCCACAGGATACTTGCCTGCTGCTGATTCGCCGGAGAGCATAATGGCAGAGCTACCGTCATAAACCGCATTGGCCACATCGGAGATCTCAGCACGCGTTGGACGGGGGTTATAGATCATGCTCTCCAGCATCTCAGTGGCAGTGATGACACGCTTACCCAGCATACGGCACTTGCTGATGAGGTACTTCTGCACGGCGGGTACTTCCACGAAGGGGATCTCCACGCCCAGGTCGCCACGGGCAATCATAATGCCCTCACAAAGCTGGCAGATCTCTTCAATATTGTCTACACCGGCCCGATTTTCAATCTTGGCAATGATGTCAATCTTCTGACCGCCGTTGGCGTTGAGGAATGCCTGCAATTCTTCCAGGTCTTCCTTCTTGGACACAAAAGAAGCGGCAATAAAGTCCACATCCTGGGCAATGCCCAGCAGCAGATCTGCCTTGTCCTTTTCGGAAAGATAGGGGCCGGACATAACTTTATTGGGGAAGCTCATGCTCTTTCGGTTGCTGAGCACACCCCCCACCAGAACCTTGCAGATTACATCGTGGCCGGACAGCTCCGTTACCTGGAAGCTGACAAGACCGTTGTTGACCAGAACGATGTCACCAATCCTCAAATTCTTTACAAGATCCTTATAATTGACAGAAACTCTGTGTTCGTCACCTTCGACATCATCGGTGGTAAAGATGAAGCTGTCGCCGGCTTCTACTGTGATTTTTCCGTCCTGGAAGGTCCCGATGCGATATTCAGGCCCCTTGGTATCGAGCATGATGGCAATGGGCAGATTCAGTTTCTCACGTACACATTTGATCAGCTGAATCTTGCGCAGATGCTCCTCGTGTGTACCGTGAGAAAAATTCAAGCGGGCAACATTCATGCCGGCCAGGCACATTTCTGTCAGTGTATTCTCATTTTCGCAGGCAGGGCCAACAGTACAAATGATCTTGGTTTTTCTCATGTATATTCCTCTATTGCATGGATTTTTCTCAATTCTACCATTTTTCCCGCGTTGCGTCAATTAGACAATTCTAACACAATAATGCTTCAGCCAGAAGTTGAGCTGTAGCATATACACAATGGTTTGAGGACCGGTCATCAATTGACCGTACCAAGGAACGGTAAATGGCTGCTGCAGCAATCCTTCCAGGGCTTTCCGGTCCACGATCTGATGGATCGGGGCACGCTCATCCGCTAAAATCTGCCGCAGCAAGTCGGATGCTGTTTGGAGATATTGGGGGTGATGGGTTTTGGGATAGGGGCTTTTCTTACGGTACAGCACACATTGTGGTAAGTAGCCCTGCATGGCCTGCCGCAGCAACCCCTTTTCATATCCTTTGTAATCCTTGAAATCCCAGGGGACGCCGTAAAGATACTCGGCAATGCGATGATCACAAAATGGCACCCGTACCTCCAGGCCATGGTACATACTCATCCGATCCTTCCGGTCAAGCAGTGTCTGCATAAACCAGCGCAAATTCAGATTTACCATTTGCTTCATTCGAATTTCGGTTGACGAATTTCTCGGAAGAATGTCGCATTCGGCCAAGGTTTGAGCGTATCGATCCCCCACGAATTCTTTGGGGTTCAGTTTCCCTAAAAGGCTTGGATTCAGGAATTGTTCACGCTGCACCGTATTCTGCGCCCAGGGGAAGCCATCTGTATCCCTGATCTGTGGATCACGGAACCAAGGGTAACCACCAAAGATTTCATCAGCACATTCCCCCGACAGGGCCACCTTCACCTGAGGCCGTATATCACTGCAGAAAGTCAAAAGCGACGAATCGATATCTGCCATCCCCGGCAGATCCCGGGCCTGGGTTGCAGTCTCTATGTGCTGCAGCAGATCCTCCGTCGTCAGAATGCTCCAATGATGGCGGGTATCCAGAGCGTCCACCATAATGCGGATATACTCCGCATCCGCATTTGGTTGGAATTTGCCGGGCACAAAGAATTTTTCATTATCCAGATAGTCCACGGAAAAAGTATCCAGCTTTTTCCCGCGGCTGTCCATCTCCCGGGCACAGATGGCGGAGATGATACTGGAATCCAGACCGCCGGAGAGAAATGTGCCGATGGGCACATCGGATACCATCTGCCGACGGATGGCATCGATGACCAATTCCCGCACATGTGCTGCGGTTTCATCAAAATTCTCAGTGTGTTCCCGATCCTGCAGCTTCCAGTAACGGCGGATCCGCAGTTTTCCATGCCGGTAGATGCCGCAACACCCCGGCTCCAGCTCCCGGACACCCCGAAAAACACCGCTGCCCGGGGTTCTGCCGGGTCCCAACAGCAAAATTTCTCCGATTCCATCGCTGTCCAGCTCCGCCTCTACACCGGGATAGGAAAGTATGGTTTTGATCTCCGAAGCGTACAAGAGACCGCTTCTGTGCTGCATATAAAAGAGCGGTTTTACACCCAACCGGTCTCTGGCAAGGAACACCTGCTGCTTGTGTTCTTCCAGCACCGCAAAAGCAAAAATACCGTTTAGTTTCTCCAAAGCCCCTTCCTTCCACTGGGCATAGGCATGCAGCAGTACCTCTGTATCGGAGTGGCCGTAGAAGCTATGTCCCAACGCCTGTAATTGCTGCCGAAGCTCAAGGGAATTGTAAAGTTCACCATTATAACTGATGACATACCGCTCATCTGCCCAATCCAAGATCATGGGCTGAGCACCGCCGGAAGGGTCGATAATGGAAAGCCTAGTATGCAACAGCGCCAAAGCTTGATGTTGATAATAGCCCTTGCCGTCCGGGCCACGGTGAAACATGGTTTCCAACATGGCAGATATCTTATCAATATCAATGGGCAGATCCAGGATTCCTGCGATAGCGCACATAATATATCACAACCTTTCTCGGAAAGAATATATGCGCCGGGTAGCATAATTAGCACATTAGCCTACATATTATTTGCGAAAAAGAACAAAATAGGATCGGGTGATAATATGAATAATCAAAAAATGCTAACCTCTCTGCTGCACACAGTACAGATGGGACAGTCGGGCATCAGATGTGTGATGGATTCAGCTGTTCGGCCGTCACTGAAGCAGGAAATGCGTCAGCAGCTGCAAACCTACGACCGAATGGAAGCGCAGGCAAGGCAGCTGGCCGCGAAGAATGGTCTGCACCTGCAAGATATCCATCCCGGGATCCTCAAAATGTCGGATATGATGGCAAAAGCCCGCCTGGTTGGCGGCGAACGGGACTCTAAGATCGCAGGTATGCTGATTCAAGGCAATACAAGAGGCATGATCCTGGGCATCAAGAATTTGCGCAGGGGTAAGAAAACGGATACAGAAGTCCAAGCCCTGGCCCGTTCCCTGGTAGAGCAGGAACGGCTGAGCATTGAAAATACCAAGGGTTTTCTGTAAATCATCTCCAGGGCGGCCGTCGGTCGCCCAAACTTCATTTGTGCACCAAATACCGAGGCATTGCATACAGTAGATAAGAAATCATAAAGGAGGGATCATTTTGCCCGACATTGGATACATAGATGTGAACGCCTATACCAGTAACGCAAAGATTCCGCTGGAAAATGTGGCCATTACCGTCACTGCCGATGATGGAACGGCCATCGCCATGCGACTGACCGACAGAAATGGACTGATCCGACCCATCGAGGTGCCTGTTCCGACGCTGTCTGCCAGTCAGACTCCTGACACCGGGGTGCGTCCCTATACGCCAGTAAATCTTTACGCCCGGCTGGAGGGTTACGAGCAGGTGGAAAATGAGAATTTGCAGGTCTTTCCGGATACCGTCACCCGGCTGGATCTGCAGCTGATCCCCCTGTCAGAACTTCCCGGCAGCTGGGATCAGATCGGCATCACCGACACACCGCCCCAGCAGCTGTAAAGGAGGCAAACATGCCAACAGTCATCCCATTTGTACCCCAGGAGATTACGGTGCATCTTGCAGGTCCGTCTACCAGCGCCCCAAATGTGACCGTGCCGTTCGTAGACTATGTAAAAAACGTTGCTTCCAGTGAAATCTATCCCACTTGGGAGGAAAGCGCCCTGCGGGCCAATATCCTGGCCATCGTATCCTTCGCACTAAACCGGGTCTACACCGAGTTTTACCGCAGCCGGGGCTATGATTTTGACATTACCAACAACACTGCCTACGACCAGGCTTTTGTCAACGGCCGCAGTTATTTCGACAACATCTCTCGGATCGTAGATCAGCTGTTCAACGATTATCTGCGACGGCCCGGCTTTGTGGAACCTTTGGCGGCCAAATTCTGCAATGGTACCACGGTGACCTGTGAGGGTCTCAGCCAGTGGGGCAGCCAAAACCTGGCAAGACAGGGTTACGATTCGACGCAAATTCTGCGCAGTTATTACGGAAATGTGGAAATCGTGAGTAACGCTCCCATACAGGGCATCACCAGCTCTTATCCCGGTACACCCCTGCGCAGAGGTACCTCCGGTCCCAGCGTTGTGACGGTGCAGGTAGAGTTAAACCGCATCGCCCAAAACTATCCCGCAATACCCAAACTAGCCAATGTTGACGGCATCTACGGAAGCCGTACCGAGGCCTCAGTGCGGAAATTTCAGGAGATCTTCGGCTTAACACCCGACGGAATTGTAGGCAAAGCCACTTGGTACGAACTGGTACGACTATACACGGCTGTGACCAGGCTCGCGGAATTGCGCAGCCGCGGACAGCAGTTTTATGCCAATTCCTGGCTTGTCAGCGACCCGCTACAGGTCGGTTCCACCGGCGACAAAGTACGTCATCTGCAATACATGCTGTCAGTACTTTCTGACTACATTCCTCAAATTCCACCGCTGGCTATTGACGGGACTTTTGGAAGCGGAACCCGCGCGGCGGTGGTTGCAGCACAGGGCTATTTCGGTCTGCCGGTGACGGGTGTCGTCAACGCCACCACCTGGAATGAAATATACGATCAATATTCCGGTATCGAGAATCGCACCTTCCGCAACCTGGAGACCTTCCCCCCTTCCAACCTCTCCAATTCGCCCCAGCGGCAGCGCTATAGCCGCTCAAGCACACTGACCCAATTTCCGGGACGTGATCTGAAGCTTAACGATCAAGACTCTGTGCGACAGGAGGTAGTCAGATGAGACCACCCGAATCCTTTATTGCCCAGCCCGTGCGTAGTTTACAGACCATGCTCCGTGTTATTCAGGAAGACGTTGGACATACTGACTCTATAGTGCCGGACGGCATCTACGGCAGTTCAACTATTCAGGCAGTAAGTAACTTTCAGAGGGAACACGGCTTACCAATTACCGGTATCACTGACCAGGCTACTTGGGAAACCATTGAAGCGGAATATCAGCCTGCCCTGGTGCGTGTGGATGCCGCCCAGCCACTGCAGCTAATTCTAAATGCCAACCAGGTGATCCGTCGTGGGCAATCTCACCCCTATCTGTACCTCATACAATCCATGCTGGTTGCGCTGTCAGAAATCTACGGCAGCGTGTCAGCGCCCAGGATCACCGGCACCCTGGATCTTGCTACCAGCGAGTCCATTTCCTCGTTCCAATACTTAAGCGCTCTGCCTCAAACAGGTGAAGTTGACAAAATTACCTGGAAACACTTGGCGCTGCAGTATCCGCTGGCTGTCAATCATCGGCATACACAAACCCGCAAACGCCGGTAATTCTAAAATTATCGTAAATATCCTGTAAACATACTTGATTTACAAAAGATGGTAACCTATAATACTTGATAGAAATTCACCCACGCTATTTCGGAGGAAATATGATCATCAGGGACTGGAAAAAAGATCTATTTACAATTCCCAATATGCTCAGTTTGTTTCGCCTGGCGCTGATCCCGGTGTATGTTGCCATCTACCTGCGGGCAGAGCAGTTTTCCGATTATGCCCTTGCTGCCGGTATCCTGGCTGTATCCTGCTTTACTGACCTCATTGACGGTAAGATAGCAAGACGCTTTAACATGATCTCCACCATCGGAAAATTTCTGGATCCCCTGGCTGACAAAGCCACCCAGTTCACGCTGACGGTTTGCCTTGCCATCCGTCATCCGGTGTTGTGGAGCCTGGCGATACTGTTTGTCATCAAGGAAGGTTTCCAGTTCATTGCCGGCCTGGTGCAGTTCCACAAGGGCAAGATGCTCACCGGAGCGCTGATCACAGGAAAAATCTGTACCACTGTCCTCTTTATCAGCCTGATTCTGCTGGTGCTACTACCTGATCTGGAGGAACGGTATGTGCAATTGTTCACCGCCATTGACGGTCTGTTCATGCTTGTAACTTTCGGCCACTATATCTATGTCTACAGCAAAAAGTCACCCATGATCCAAAATATTGAGGATCACGAGGACCGAAAATACTAAAACAACTGCCCCGGAGGACCATCCTCCGGGGCAGATTTTTGATTCAAAAATGCTCGTTATTTCGGTCTATCTGCATTTTCATATATGCATATGGATTTTTCACAGTCTAAAAGTGTCCACTGTTACTATTTACCCTGCATACAAAGGGCCGGCCTTTCAAATTCCATCAATTTCAAACAAAAAAAGAGCCATCCTTTCGGATGACTCTTTCTGTTTCTGGCGGAGCAGGAGGGATTTGAACCCTCGGTACCCTTTTGGGGTACACACGATTTCCAGTCGTGCCCGTTATGACCACTTCGATACTGCTCCATATGTGCGTCTCGCAGACAGCTTTGATATAATACATCGTTTCCGACGATTTGTCAAGCATTATTTCTTCTTTTTTTCCTATATTTTTCAGCGTAGGCCAAAGCTGACTGCGATGGCATCGTCGACCTTATGCATAGCCTGTTCGTCCAGGTGCCCCATATGCTCCCGAAGCCGTCTTTTATCGATGGTCCGCACCTGCTCCAGCAGGATCACAGAGTCCTTACTCAACCCCACGCTGCCGCCGGCAATGTTGATATGGGTAGGAAGTCGGGCTTTCCCGGTCTGGCTGGTGATAGCAGCGGCAATGACCGTGGGCGAATGACGGTTTCCCGTATCATTTTGAATGATGAGAACCGGCCGGGTACCGCCCTGCTCGCTGCCCACCACCGGCGAAAGATCAGCATAGAATATGTCGCCCCTTTTGACAGTCGTATCCATGGTTTCACACTCCGATAGAAATCTGCCGGCGTTACCGATCCTCCCTTATGTAACGCGGCTGACCTTATTGTCCCACGCCAAAGGGAAATTCATACGGTTTACCTTCGATTTATCCTATGCGGATTTTGACACAATGTTACGAAAGGCTGAAGGATACGACCTGTACCGTCAAAATTCTTCTGTTTTTCCAATAGATCTCTGCCAGCTCCGGAAAGCCGGAATTGCCTAGCTTGACATCCAGTGTCAAGGCATCGCTAGCGTAGCTGTCGTCAATCACCACCCTATTCTCTCCGCAGGAACGGATATACCCGGTACGTAGAGCCCGCATCAGGATCCATGGCGAACTGACAGGCGTCAGCTGGTCATCAGTCAGCAAGGGGATGCACAGCACCGTATCGTCAAAGGTAATGGCGCCGCCATCGGCTGTGATGCGGCCGGTGATACCTTCAATGGTCTCCGGAGAGGATACGGTAAATGTCACATTTCCATCCTTGTCCGCCTGGCATTGGAGGGTGAAGGTATAGACCATGTCGCCGTAGTCAGCCGTGATCCTGGCTGTAAAAGTGCAGGTTTCTGCCTGCAAGATCTTTGATCGCAGCTGCATGGCAGGTTCCAGGTCATTGTTGCCGTGGCTACAACCTGTGAGAATGGTAACAC
The DNA here is from genome assembly GCA_045638785.1 of Faecousia sp. Classification (GTDB taxonomy): domain Bacteria; phylum Bacillota; class Clostridia; order Oscillospirales; family Oscillospiraceae; genus Faecousia. The sequence goes on along the minus strand of JAZUBW010000028.1, from coordinate 3,717 downwards.
AAAGCAGCAGGCTCCATAGCTTTTTCATCGTATAACCGCCTTCCATGGTGTTGGCGGAGCTTTGTCCGCGCTGGTGAATTCTATGTTTGCATCAATGCAGAAAGAACAAAACAGACCGCCGAAGCGGTCTGTTAAAGGAACCAATAGAATGCAAAATGATTGTGTCGCCTTTGGCGGCTTATCATTTCCGCAAATTCACTTCTTCAGTACCACCCGGTAGGCCGGGTGGTAGGCGTTACGGTAAGTTTCGCTGTGGGAAACCATGGGATAGCCGGCTGCGGCATAGGCCGCAAGGTAGTCATCCAGGGCCTCAAGTCCAAAGGCGAATATGCCATCAGTAGTAGCCTGTCGCAAAAGCGCCAGTTTCTGCAGGAAAATGTCCAGGCTGCCCTGTCGGCTCTGCGCATCCCGAAGAAAATCCTGTCCCAGCTGCTCCAGCTCGGCTTCAGACAGCGATGACAGATAGACACGCATGCGGCCGTTTCCGATGTCCTCCCATTTTGTTGCTTGGGCATCCTTAGGGATGCTATCGTACTCCCGGCGCAGATATTGCAGGAAGGTTTCCGGGTCACGGATCAGATGTCCGCCGCCGAATTCATTTTGATAGAGCAGTTTCACCGCATCCGCAGGCTCCATTTTTGGATACCGGGCGGCGTGAGAACACAAAAGATCGATCAAATTTTCCATGCTCATCGATTCAGGCTTTCCTGGTAACGCTTACGGCACTGCTCCAGAACCTGCAGGGTAGCATCCAGAGAAAAATAGCCCCAAACATCCACCTGCATATGCTGCAGGACCTTATAATTTTGGAAGAAATTCGAGATCTCATCCAGGATAAAGGGCGGAAGATCCTCAAGCTTCTGTACGTTCTGGTACCGGGGATCGCAATCAGTGACGGCGATCAGCTTATAATCCTCTACACCACGATCCATGGTAGCCAAATAGCCCAGCAGACGGGCAGGAACGATACAACCTGGTACCGTCGGCTCGGAGGTGATGACCAGAATATCCAGAGGGTCACCATCGGGAGCCAGGGTTTCCTCGATATAGCCATACTCCGCCGGGTAAGCCATGGCAGAATACAGCACACGGTCCAGGCGGATCCGGCCGGTGCTCTTGTCTACCTCGTACTTATTGCGGGATCCATAAGGGATCTCAATGAGCGCATCAACAACATATGACATAACGTTACTCCTTTCCGGTTCTGAAGAAAATGGACTGAGCGGTGGCACAAAGCTTGTCCGGTGCCTCTGTACGGCAGATCTCGCAGGACAGGTGGATCAGCCGCTTACTGGCGTTAATGATCTGCACACGAACGTTGAGGTCATCACCTGCGCTCATCGGACGGTGGAAATTGACCGACAGTTGGCTAGTGGGAGCATGACCGTCCTCCTGGAACATGGAGTTGGCCACGCTGCCCATGGCCTGGTCGGCCACCAGGGCAACACTGCCGCCATGCAGGGTATGGATCACATTTCGCATAACCGGCGTGGTGTGGCACAGAAACAGGTACTCTCCCCTGTTTTCATCACCACTTAGCACCTCCATCCGTAGGTCACCGCAGACCGCACCGGCGGCTGCCTCATTGACCCAGGCCACCCGGCGGCGGATATGCTCCATAGAAGGGAAATAATTAGTCATCTTTTGCCTCCTGTCACCGTGCGATGACGCACTTATTTTGGCCTATTATGCCACAGCAAACAAATAATGTCAATGCGAACACTCCGTAGAAACAAAAAAGTTTGAAACAATATGTTGACATTGACGAATAAAAATGATAACATATTTGGTGGAAATGACTATATTTCTAAACTCATTGGTACTGTCCGCCAGTCGTAAACGACGACCGGGGTGCCTCTAGAAAATCGGAGGTAAATATTATGGCAAAAGAATATCCCCTGAACGTAAAGACCCCCCGCTCTGTTACCTATGTCACCCGTAACATTCCCGAGGTGACCGTGGAGCAGCGTGAGCGTGCCCTGAAGGCCACCCACTACAATGAGTTCGCCTTCCCCGCCGGTATGCTGACCATCGATATGCTGTCCGACTCCGGTACCACCGCTATGACCGATCAGCAGTGGGCTACCATGTTCCTGGGCGACGAGAGCTACGGCCGCAACAAGGGCTACTACGTCCTGCTGGATGCCTTCCGTGACATCTTCGAGCGCGGTGGCGAAAAGAACTGGAAGAAGTCCATTGACCTGGTCCGCACCGACTGCACCGACATCGACAAGATGATGGACGAGCTGTACCTGTGCGAGTACGAAGGCGGTCTGTTCAACGGCGGCGCTGCTCAGCTGGAGCGTCCCAACACCTTCATCATCGAGCAGGGTCGTGCTGCAGAGTCCGTCCTGTTCGAGATGGTCAAGAAGATCATGGCTGAGCGCCATCCCGGTAAGGTCTTCACCATTCCTTCCAACGGTCACTTCGACACCACCGAGGGCAACATCAAGCAGATGGGCTCCATCCCCCGTAACCTGTACAACAAGGAACTGCTGTACGAAGTTCCCGAGGGCGGCGTTTACGAGAAGAACCCCTTCAAGGGCGACATGGATGTCAAGAAGCTGGTCGAGCTGATTGAGGCCGTGGGTCCCGAGAATGTCCCCCTGATCTACACCACCATTACCAACAACACCGTCTGCGGCCAGGCCGTTTCCATGAAGTCCATCCGTGAGACCGCCAAGGTCGCTGAGAAGTACGATATCCCCTTCATGTTCGACGTTGCCCGTTGGGCCGAGAACGCTTACTTCATCAAGGTCAACGAAGAGGGCTATGCCGACAAGTCCATCGCTGAGATCGCTACCGAGATGTTCTCCTACTGCGACGGCTTCACCATGTCCGCCAAGAAGAACGGCCACGCCAACATGGGCGGTATGCTGGCCTTCCGTGACAAGGGCCGCTTCTGGAAGAAGTTCTCCGACTTCGATGCTGAGGGCAACCTGATCGCTGACATCGGCGTGAAGCTGAAGGTCAAGCAGATCTCCTGCTACGGCAACGACTCCTACGGCGGCATGTCCGGCCGTGACATCATGGCTCTGGCTGCCGGTCTGTACGAAGAGTGCAACTTCAACTACCAGGAGTCCCGCGTCAAGCAGTGTGAGTACCTGGCTCAGGGCTTCTACAAGGCCGGCATCAAGGGTGTCATCCTGCCCGCCGGTGGCCACGGTGTTTACATCAACATGACCGAGTTCTTCGACAACAAGCGCGGCCACGAGACCTTCGCCGGCCAGGGCTTCTCCATCGAGCTGATCCGCCGCTACGGTATCCGTACCTCCGAGCTGGGCGACTACTCCATGGAGTACGATCTGAAGACTCCCGAGCAGCAGGAAGAGCTGTGCAACGTTGTCCGCTTCGCTGTCAACCGCTCCATGTTCAACCAGGAGCACATGGACTACGTCATCGCAGCTGTTAAGGAGCTGTACGAGGATCGCGAGAGCATCCCCAACATGCGCATCACCCAGGGCCGTACCCTGCCCATGCGTCACTTCCACGCTTTCCTGGAGCCCTACGCAAACGAGGAGAAGTAATCTCCCCCACATAACAAAAAGGACCGCTTATGCGGTCCTTTTTATTTTACTATTTAAGCAAGTCATAACCAAGATCAAGATATTTACGGTTGCCAACAAAAAATTCGTGCATAATATTGTTCGCTCTATATGACAACGCAACAGTTGTCATTTTTGATTCCTCAAATTGAACCAGAAATTGCTGTTCTTC